>JADGNU010000226.1 GCA_017883305.1 Candidatus Aminicenantota bacterium
CGACTGGCTCGAAGACAAGGGCCGGCGGGGCGGGGGCTTTGCGGCCGCGAACGGGCGAGGTGCTGACCGCCGACACCGGAGCCAGTGAGCCCGCGAAGCTGTTCAAGGCCCTGCCCCACGCCCGGCTGCGGATCGGAAAGACACAAGCAACCATTTGATTCGCCAGGGAGTCTTTCAAGGCATGGATATAAGAAAGCAAGCGATATTCGTGATCCTGTTGCTGGCGCTTTCGGCCGCGTCCCGCGCTGACGACGGCGTCAAGATCGGCGACGCTCCGCCGCCAATCAGCGTGGAGGTATGGATCAAAGGCGAGCCGGTCGCCGGCTTTGAGCCGGGGAGCGTCTATCTCGTCGAGTTCTGGGGCACGTGGTGCGGGCCATGTGTCAAGAACATCCCACACTTGTCGATGCTTCAGAAGGAATACGGGCCCCGGGGGCTCATCGTGATCGGCGTCGCTTCGCACGAATGGAAAGGCCGCGAGGCCCTGACGGAGTTCATGAAGGCGCGAGGCGCGGAGATGGCCTACAGGGTCGCCTTCGATGCGGACCAGTCCATGGAGCGCGCCTGGGACACCGACGGCCACGAGGGAGCGGTGTTCCGCCTCCCGTTGAGCTTTGTCATCGACCGCGGTGGACGCATCAGCTTCGTCGGCCACCCGGAAGACAAGGGCATGGACGAAGCCGTGGCCGAGGCGATAGCCAAACGCTGAAAGGGGGCCGCGACCGTGCGCCCCGAATCGCGAGGACGATAGATTCCAGGCACATCGGGAAGCCCGATTCAAAGATCGTGCCCGAAATCCCGTCGAAAACAAAAAAAAGTGGTGTGCCCATGCAGGGAAGCCGGCCTTTGCGTTCTTAGTCGATCAAACCGGGGATACGCACGACCCGATTCTTGGGGACACGTACCAATTTCAAGCGAAATTGATTACATGTCCCCGAATCGGGAAATTAACCGTATCCTGCCCGATGTACCGACGAAGGTCGTAGCGGCATCGAGATTAACCGAGTATTTTCACAGCGTTAGCGGTTGGGTTCCAGGACCGTGTCGAGGATAGCTTTCGCCAGAGCCACTCTCTTGGCGGCGGCGATATTCTGGATATTGAAGATGCCGGCGACGGCGATGCGCTTTTCGGGGACAAAAAAGATGATGCCGGAGACCTGAGGCGTGCCGCCGCCGTGAAACCCGGCGCGGAGACCACGATAATCCTCAAGAAACCAACCCAGGCCGAACCCATCGACCGTTCCCCCGTGACGGGGCAGCCCGTAAGGTGTCAGCATGAGCGCCTGTGTCTTTGCCGTAACATACTTGCCGTTCATCCAGGCCATCATGAAACGCACGAGATCGGACGCAGTCGTGACCCATCCGCCTGCCGGCAGCTTGCCGGACATGTCCGCCCAGCCCGAGTTCTTCAGCGTGCCGTCTATGTAGATATAGCCGCGGGCGCGATCGGGGATGATGGCGCGAGGATCGTCGTCACGCGTGGACGACATGCCCGCGGGATCGAAGATCATGCGCTTCATGAGGGCGCGGTACTCTTCGCGGGCGGCCCCCTCGAGCACACAGCCGAGAACGACATACCCCCATGTCGTATAGAGGAAATCGTTCCCCGGCCTCATGGCCAGCGGGTCCTTTTCGAAGAGAACGAGCGCGTCGGAAACCCGATCATAATGTCTTGTGTTGTAAAGCTCGGACGTTTCGTTGGGCTGGCGGATCCCGCTCGTGTGGGAGAGCAGGTCGCGCGTTGTGATCGTCCACCGCTTTTTCGGGAAGCGGGGGCAATATTTTTGGATCGGCGCGTCGAGATCGAGCGTGCCGTCCTCCCAGAGTTCCATCGCCGCGGCCGCTGTCATCGGCTTGCCGATGGAAGCCGTCCGGTAGACCGTGGCCGGTGTCGCGGGAACGCGGTTCTCGACGTCCGAGAAGCCTAACCCCTCGCTCCAGATGATCCGACCGTTCCAACCGACGGCGAAGGTCGCACCCGGCGCGTGCTCCTGGGCCATGGCGTCTGTGATAAGGCCACGGATGGCCGTCAGTTGCCGGCCACTCAGGTCATGTGGTCCGGCCGGCGCGGGCGCCTTCTGGCCTTGCGCCAGGGCGGTCAGACCCAGCAGGGCAAGCGCGGCGAAGAGCCTGTAAACGCGGCGGTTGGTCATCGAGGGCCTCCTCAGGTGCCGAAATGAGACGCCCGACCATCCCCTATTCCAGACAGCCGCTACCTTCGATCGCCCAAACGTCCTCGACGATCCCGTCCCGAACGGCGAAGAGGCGCCTGTGCAGGTTGCAGGTCGTGCAGCCGTGCGACGGGACCAGCCTGACCCTGTCCCCGACCTTCAGCGGGCGGCCGCCGACCCGGACGGACGCGTGTTCCTCAGACTCGAAGCGTGAGATCACGTCCTCCGGGCGGTCCGCCAGGACGGGAGGCCCGAGATCGGCCCCGACCCCCTTCACGCCGACGTCGAGGACGGCGTGATCCGAACCGTTGCTTGAGATCACCGTCGTGATCACGCTCAGGGCGGGGGCGAATTCGGGCCGTCTTTGCGCGTAGTAATGGTCCATCAGGGCGTAAGAACCGGCCTGGACCTCATCAACGCCGTCCATGAGGCCCGTCATATCGTAGGACCCGGTTCCGCCGCCGCTGAGGACTCGGACCGGCAGGCCGGACGCTTCGATGAGCCGCCTCGTGTCCACGGCCTTCTGCATCGAAGCAAGGACCTGCCGGCGCCTGTCCTCAGGGTCAAGGACGGTGATGCAGTGGCCCTCATAGGCCTGGATGCCGAGGAAATCGACGCCGGCGGCGATCGTCGCGGCGCGGGCGATCTGGAGCGCCCGCTCGCCGGGCGGGACGCCGCAGCGGGCCAGTCCGACGTCCACCTCGACTAGGACGCCGACCGTGGCGCCTGTCCCGGCCAGCGCGGCGGAGAGTTGCCGCACCTGGGATTCGTCGTCCACGGCGACGGTGAGACGGCATTGCCGAGCCAACTCGGCGACCCGCTCGAGCTTGTCCTGTCCGACGATCTGGTTGGCGATGAGGATGTCCCGGATCCCGCCCGCCGCGAGGACCTCGGCCTCGGAAAGCTTGGCGCAGGTGATGCCGACGGCGTTGCCACTCTCGAGCTGGCGCTTGGCGATCGTAACGCACTTGTGCGATTTGAAGTGCGGGCGCAGCTTGGCATGGCGGCGGGCGAAGAAACCGGACATCAGGCGCAGGTTGTGCTCCAGAGCCTCGGTCTCGACGATCAGCGCCGGGGTCGGTATGAGCGACGCCGATTTCCCGACCAGGTCTGTCATGCGGCCGGCCACGGGACATTCTTGCTTTTCCATATGCGCATTTCCGGGCCGATTATAATGGAAATCCCCCGAAAATAAAAAAGGGCGAAGACCCTCTTGGGGATCAGCCCTCTTGCGTTCTTAGTCGATCAAACCGGGGACATCAAAGCGGGGACACGTACCAACCTGCGGCTTTCGCCTATCCGGTGTGGACCGGCCCCATTCGCAGGCGCCGAGTTGCCCCTTCGTCCTAGCCCATTCTAGATCGCCGCTCAAAGCGATGTCAACGAACCGTGGGCTCTGCGCGGAAACGCGTGGCCTGAACCAGTCTCGTTTGGCATGGAGCTTGCTTATTTAATCCTTCGACAAACCCTCGAAATACGGGAGGCAAGCCATGACCGGAAAAGGGACTCTCTGTTATCCAGTTTTATGGACCGCTATTTTGCTGGCCGCCGGCGGCGCAGGGCCCTCACCTCGAGAACAGCGCCAGGCATCCCTGTTCGGGCCAAGCCTGCACTTTGCGGCTGGCCGGCAGCCGTCGGACGTGGCCGTGGGCGACATCAATAACGACCGCCGGCTTGACATCGTGGCGATAAACGCCGGCAGCGAGGATGCCACGATCCTGTTGGGTGACGGTCGGGGCAGCTTCCGCGCCGCGCCCGGCCCACGGTTCGTGGGCGGCTCGAAGCCTCATCTGATCGCGCTCGGCGACGTGAACGGGGACGGTCAGGTCGACATGGCGACGGCCAGCCACGATAGCCACGACATCCACGTCTTTTTGGGCCACGGCGACGGTTCGTTCACGCCCGCGCCGGGCTCGCCTGTTGACGCCCTGAGCACGGGACGACCCCATAACCACGGACTCGTTTTCGCGGACGTCAACGGCGACGGCGCGCTCGACCTCGGCACATCGAATAATAATGACAACAGCGTCTCGGTCTTGCTCGGTGACGGGCGCAGCGGTTTCCGCGCGGCGCCGGGCTCTGGCGCTTTGGCAATACGCCGGCTTCTGGGCGCGGCAGAACAAAAACCTCGATGATGCCCTCGCTACAGCCAAGAGGTCCGTCGCGCTCATGCCGGGCCTTAACTACCTATGGAACACCCTCAGCCTCGTCTATGAAAAGATGCTGAACTACCCGGAGGCGATCAAGGCGGCCGAGAAGGCGCTGGAGACGTCTCCCGAAGCGGCCAAGGGAATGTATCAAAGGACCATCGAGCGGCTCAAGGCGGCCCAAAGCAAGAAATAACCGAGTTCGCTCCGGCGGCTCACTTGCGCGCGACGCGCCAGATCGTTCCATTGCCGTCTTCGGTGACGAAGAGCGAGCCGTCCTTGGCGACGGCGAGGCCGACCGGCCGGCCCCAGACCTCTTTGTCGGAGACCACGAATCCGGTCATAAAATCCTCGTATTCGCCGGTCGGACGGCCCTTGCCGTCGAATATCAGC
>JADGNU010000044.1 GCA_017883305.1 Candidatus Aminicenantota bacterium
TGACTTCTTCCGCTTGAGGGCCTCGACGACATCCTTGACCTTCTGGTCGAGGGCGGCGTCGCAGATGAGCAGGGCGTCGCCCGTGTCGACGACGATGAGATCGTGGACGCCGACGAGCGCGGTCAGTCGGTCCGGGTTCCAGACGAGGCAGTTCCTGGCGTCCAGGGCCAGGGTTTCGCCGCGGACGGCGTTGCCGGCGCCGTCTCGGGGCCAGATCCCGGCGAGCGCCGACCAGGCCCCGACATCCGACCAGCCGAAATCGCCGTCGGCGACAAGAACCCCGTCCGCCTTTTCCATGAGCGCGTAGTCGATGGACAAGGCCGGGGCCAGGCCGAAGGCGCGCTTGAGCTTGGCCGGGCTCCCCGATTTCAGGGCCGCGACCATGGCCTTCCAGGCGGGCTCGAGCTCGGGCGCGGATCGCGCCAGCTTTTCGGCGAAGACGCCGGCCCGCCAGAGGAACATGCCCGAGTTCCAGGCGTGGTCCCCGGAGGCCACATACTCTTCGGCCTGGGCCAGCGCGGGCTTCTCCTTGAATCCCTGGACGGGATAGAAGACCGCACCTCCGATCTTCCGGCCGGCATTTCGGTCGTGGCGGATGTAGCCGTAGCCGGTCGCCGGGAACGTCGGCGGGATACCGAACGTGACGAAGACGTCTTCCCGGGCCGCAACTTCGACCCCCGCCCGCATCCGGGCCAGGAACCGTGTCTGGTCGCTGATGAGGTGGTCGGCGGGCAGGACGGCGACGACGGCCTCCGGGTTTTCGAGCCAGACGCGCGCCGTCGCCAGCATCAGCGCGGGAGCCGTGTTCCGGGCTTCGGGCTCGACGAGGAAGCTCCGGGCAGGCAGCCGGGGCAGGAGCTTTCGCGCTTGGCGGGTCTGCGCCGCGTCGGCGATGAGCATCATCCTCCGGGGCGGGACGAGGGGCCGGATACGACGGACTGTCTCGAGGAGCATGGGGTCGGGACCGGCGATACGCAGGAACTGCTTGGGCCGGGCCGCCCGTCCGAGCGGCCAGAACCGGGTCCCCCGCCCGCCGGCCAGGATGACGGCACGGACATCTCGGTCCTTCATGTCGCCCCGAGCGCAGCGATGACCTGCTGCAGGAGGCCCCGGACCTCTTTCTGGATGGCGGCCAGGTCTTCCGCGGTGTCAGCCTCGAAGCGCAGGACGATGACCGCCTGGGTGTTCGAGGCCCGGACAAGACCCCAGCCACCCGGGAATGTGGCCCGCACGCCGTCGATGTCGATGATGGGATAGCGCGCCGCCAGCGCCCGGCGGACGCCCTCGACGATCTTGAACTTGACCTCGTCGGAGGCATAGATGCGGATCTCGGGCGTCACGAACGTCTTCGGGAGGTCAGCCATCATCGCCGAAAGCCTTTTCTTCGAACGGGCCAGGATCTCGATGAGGCGGGCCGAGGCGTAGATCGCGTCGTCGAAGCCGAACCAGCGGTCATTGAAGAAGATGTGGCCGCTCATTTCCCCCGCGAGCGGAGCGTTCTCCTCCCTGATCTTTTGCTTGATCAGAGAGTGTCCCGTCCGCCACATGACCGGCCGTCCGCCGAGCTTGACGATCTCGTCGTAGAGGACCTTGGAGGCCTTGACCTCGGAAATGACGGCCGCGCCCGGCCGCGAGGGCAGGATGTCCCTGGCGAAAAGGACGAGCAGCTGGTCGCCCCAGATGATCCGTCCCGAGTCGTCGACGACGCCGATCCGGTCGGCGTCGCCGTCGTAGGCGATCCCGAGCTCGGCGCCGGTCTCACGGACCTTGGCGATGAGCTGGTCCATCGCCTCCGGCAGCGTCGGGTCGGGATGGTGGTTCGGGAACCGGCCGTCGGGCTCGCAGAAGAGATCGATGACCTCGGCCCCCATCTTCCGGAAAAGAGGCACGGCCACGACACCGCCCGTGCCGTTCCCGGCATCGATGACGACTTTCACCGGCCGGGCGAAGCGCACGTTGCCAGCGACATAGTCCTTGTATCCGGTGACGACATCGAGCGGCCGGACCCGGCCCTGGCCCCGCGGGAAGACGCCCTTGCGGACGATCTCGTAGAGCGCCTGGATCGTTTTGCCATAGAGCGTCTCTTCGCCGGACATCATTTTGAAGCCGTTATGTTCGGGCGGGTTGTGCGATCCGGTGACCATGACGCCGGCCGGAAGCTTCCCGTGGAACACGGAGAAGTAGAGAAGCGGGGTAGGCACGACGCCGAGGTCGGCGACGTCACAGCCGGTCGACAGGAGCCCACGAATGAGGGCTTGAGCGAAACCCGGCGAGCTCAGCCGGCAGTCCCGCCCGACGGCCACGTCGCTCTGACCGCGGCCGAGGAAGAACGTGCCCATGGCCCGGCCCAGGATTTCGACGGCGGGATCGTCGAGGTCCTCGCCGGCGATGCCGCGGATGTCGTATTCCCTGAAGATCTTAGGGTTGATATCCAATCCGCCCTCCTAAGTCGTCCCTGCTTAGATGTTATTTATTATCTGTAAGTTGCGGTGCGTTTGACGACCCCCGCGAAGCGTCCTTCGTCCTGCCGGCCTCACGGCGCCGGGCGTAGCTGGCCCCGATAAAGGCCTTGAAGAGCGGGTGCGGCGTCAGGGGTTTGGACTTGAACTCGGGATGGAACTGGCAGCCGAGGAACCAGGGGTGGCCGGGCGCCTCGATGATCTCCACCAGCCCGTAGTCCGGATTGATCCCGGAAAAGATCAGGCCCGCGTCGGCGAGCGCGTCCCTGTAGCTCGGATTGAACTCGTAGCGGTGGCGATGCCGCTCCGTGATGTGCAGCGCATGATAGGCCTTGTGGGCCAGCGAGCCTTTCTGCAGGTCGCAACGGAATTGGCCGAGCCGCATCGTCCCGCCGATGTCGCAGTCCATGGCCAGCTCGCGCCAGCGGACGATGACTTTGTGAGGAGCGTCCGGGACGAATTCCGTGCTGTTCGCCTTCTTCAGCCCGGCGAGGGAGCGGGCGTATTCGATCGAAGCGCACTGCATGCCCAGGCAGATGCCGAAGAAGGGGATATTGTTCTCGCGGGCGTAGGTGACCGCCCGGATCTTGCCCTCGATGCCGCGCTTGCCGAAGCCGCCGGGGACGAGGATGCCGTCCTTCGCGCCCAGGATCCCGGCGGGGTCGTTCTTCTCCAGAGACTCGGCTTCGATCCAATCGATCTTGACGCAGAGCCTGTTGGCCAGGCCGCCGTGGATGAGGGCCTGGTTCAGGCTCAAGTAGGAATCGTGGAGGTCGGCGTACTTGCCGACGAGCGCGATCTCGACAATGTCCTTGGGGTGCTTGAGGCGCTCGACCATGGCCTCCCACGCGGCCAGATTTTTCTTCCGGCGCGGCAGATGGAGCATCTTGAGGATCGTGGCGTCAAGCCCCTGATCGGCGTAGTTCAGCGGGATCTCGTAGACCGTGTCGACGTCGCGCGCCGTGATGACGGCGTCGACCGGGACGTTCGTGAACAGCGAGATCTTGGACTTGATGTCGGCAGAGAGGTCACGCCCGGTGCGGCAGAGAAGGATGTCCGGCTGGATCCCGATCGCGCGGAGCTCCTTGACGCTGTGCTGGGTCGGCTTCGTCTTGAGCTCGCCCGAGACCCCGACGAAAGGAACGAGGGTCAGATGGACGAAGAGGGTTCTCTCGGCGCCCAGCGCGAGACGCATCTGGCGCGTCGCTTCGAGGAACGGCAGGCTCTCGATGTCTCCCACCGTCCCACCTATCTCACAGATAACAATATCGTTATCTCCAGCCACCTGCTCGACGGCCGACTTGATCATGTCGGTGACATGCGGGATCACCTGGACCGTTTTTCCTAGATACTCGCCCTTGCGCTCCTTGCGGATGATGGATTCGTAGATCCTACCGGCCGTCCAGTTGTGGGCTTTCGTCGTCTTCGTCGAAGTGAACCGTTCATAGTGGCCGAGGTCGAGGTCCGTCTCGGCGCCGTCGTCGGTGACGTAGACCTCGCCGTGCTGGAAGGGGCTCATCGTGCCGGGATCCACGTTGAGGTAGGGATCGAGCTTGGCGATGGTGATGCGATAGCCGTGGCTTTCGAGGAGCCGACCGATCGAAGCCGCCGCGATGCCCTTGCCGAGACCGGATATAACCCCGCCCGTTACGAAAATATACTTGGTCATTAGGTCCTCGAGTTTGGAGTAACCCCCCGATTATATCCTTCGGACGCCCGGCACTCAAGCCGCGAGAGCGGGTCGACGAGCCCCGCCTCTGAGGCCGGCGCTTGGGCTCAGCTTTCTTCCCCGGCTGCGGGCGCGCTCGGCCGCGGGCCGCCCTTCGTCTGGCACGTCGCTTCGAGATACGCGCCTTCCTCGACCACGAGCGTGGGCGCGAGGAGCGTGCCGAAAACGCGGCCCTTGTCGTGGACCTCGATCCGTTCGCTCGCTTGCAGAGTGCCGCGGATCTCGCCGTTGATGACGAGCTGCCCGACCTTGACGTCGGCTTCGACCTTGCCTCTCTCGCCGATGACGAGCAGCGAGTCCGAGGTGATCGTGCCCTTGAAGGTCCCTTCGATCCGGAAGGAGCCTTTGAACGTCAGGTCGCCCTTGAACTCGGACTCCATGTCGATCAGCCCGGCCAGCTTGGTTTCGTTCAACTCCCGCGGTCTGTCTTTCATACGCTTGCTCCTTTGATCCTGTCGTAAATTCGATTCAGATCATCGAGGGAAAAATAATAGATCTTCAGGACGCCCTTGTTCCGGCTGCCCGCCACGAGGACCTTGGTTCCCAGGAGCCTGAGCATTTCCTCCTGGAGGGCGTGGAGGTCCGGGTCGGCCAGGCTGCGCTGGGCCCGGGGGGCCTTCTTCTTGAGCCGGTTGACCAGGGATTCCGTGTTTCGCACCGACAGGCCCCGGTCGATGACCTGACGGCAGCAGTAGAGCTGCGTCGCCGTGTCCTCGAGGGCCAGCATGGCTCGGGCGTGCCCCATCGAGATCTCGCCGTCGGTCAGGCGGTCCTGGATCTCGGGAGGGAGCTTGAGAAGGCGGAGATAGTTCGTGACGGAGCTCCGGTCCTTGCCGACCTTGTCGGCGAGATCGTGCTGGGCGTAGCCGTGGTCGTCGATGAGCCTTTGATAGGCCCGGGCGATCTCCAAGGCGTTGAGCTCCTCGCGATGGATGTTCTCGATGAGCGAAACCTCGAGCTGTTTGTCTTTCGGGATGTTCCGGATGAGGACCGGGATCTTGTGCAGGCCCGCCTTCAGGGCGGCCCGCCACCGCCGTTCCCCGACGATGATCTTGTAGTGATCGTCCTCGGGGACCACGATGACCGGTTGCACGATGCCCGTCTCCTTGATCGATTGAGCCAGTTCCTCGATCGTTTGGTCGTCGAACTTCACCCGCGGTTGAAAGGGGTTCGGCTTGACGTCTTCGACATCGATCTCGGCAAACCTTTCGTCCTTCAGGATGCTGAATTCGTCCGGGATGAACGCTCCCAGACCTTTTCCCAGGGCTTTCTTGCTCATCGGCGCATGATCTCCTCGGCCAGCTTGATATAGGCTTCGGCCCCCTTGGACTTGATGTCGTAGAGGACGATAGGCTTGCCGAAGCTCGGGGCCTCGGCCAGGCGGACGCTGCGGGGAATGATCGTTTCGAAAAGGATGTGTTTGAGGGATTTGCGGCTCTCCTCGGCGACCTGCTTGGAGAGATTCGTCCGCTCATCGTACATGGTCAGCACGATGCCTTCGACGGCCAGCTGGGGGTTAAAATAGGTCCGCACGGTCTCCAGGGTTTGGAAGAGGTCGGGAATTCCTTCCATGCAGAAAAATTCCGTTTGGACCGGGATGACGAGGGAATCGGCCGCGGTCAGGGCGTTGATCGTCAGGAATCCCAGGGACGGCGGGCAATCGATAAGGATGAAGTTGAAGAATCTCCTCGCCTTGTCGACGGCCGCGGCCAGGCGCTTTTCCCTCTGTTCCAACTGGTAGAGCTCCGCTTCGACGCCGGCAAGCTCCGGCGAACAGGGACAGAGGTAGAAATTCTCCAGATCGGTCCCCACGATGCAATCCATGAGGTCGCGGCCGTTCATCATGGCCTGGTAGATCCCCTTGCCCGCCTCTTTCCGTTTGGCCAATCCGAGCGTCGACATGCCTTGGGGATCGAGATCGATAAGGAGCGTTCTCCTGTTCTTGAGTGCCAGGCAGGCGGAGAGATTGATGGCGGTGGTCGTCTTTCCAACGCCGCCCTTTTGGTTCGCTACCGCAAAGACCTTATTCATCGTCAGGCTCTGTTTCACGTGAAACGGGGGCTCTTGGGGCACTCTTCTTCATCCGGATCTCCAGGTGGAGGCCCATATTCTGGACGGCCGCTGGCGTCATTCCCGGGATCTTCCTCGCTTCGCCCAGTGTTCTCGGTCTCTTCTTCTCGAGCTTCTCGACGGCCTCCTTGGTCAGGCCGGAGACCTGGCGGAAGTCCATGTCGCCTGGGATCCTCATCGAATCGGTCCTCACTGCCTTGGCGATCTCGCGCTCCTGCTTCCGGATGTAACCCGCATATTTCGTTTCCGACTCGATGTACCGCGTTTCCTCATAGCTCAGGATAACCGGATCTTGCCCATATTTCAACACATCTTTGAGCTCGATTTCAGGTTTCTTCAAATATTCGAGCATCGAAACGCGGTCCCCGGCCCGGTCCTTCAGGGAGTTTTTCCTAAGATAGGCCAGCGCTTCTTCGATCCGCTTGACCTTGGCCTGATAATCGTCCCAGGTCTCGTCGAGGATCAGGCCCAATTCCCGGCCATAGCCCATCAGCCGCCTGTCGGCGTTGTCTATCCTCAGCAAGAGCCTGTATTCGGCCCTGGAGGTGAAGAGCCGATAAGGTTCGTCGATCCCGGTCGATACGAGGTCGTCTATCAGGACCCCGATATAGGCCTCGTCCCGCCGTAAGATGAATGGTGGCTTCTTTTTAAGCTTCAAGGCGGCGTTGATTCCGGCCATAATCCCTTGGGCGGCGGCCTCTTCATAGCCCGAGGTCCCGTTGATCTGTCCGGCCAGGTAGAGCCGCCTGATCTTCCGCGTCTCCAGCGTGGGCAAGAGCTCGGTGGGGGAGACCGCATCGTATTCGATGGCGTAGGCAGGTCTCAGGATCTTGGCCCGGTCAAGCCCGGGGATGGTCGAAAGGATCTCCCTCTGGACCTCGAAAGGGAGACTCGAGGACAGACCGTTGACATAGGTCTCGGTTGTGTCGATCCCCTCCGGTTCCAGGAAGAACTGGTGCCGGGCCCGCTGGGGGAACTTGACAACCTTGTCCTCGATCGACGGGCAATAGCGCGGCCCGATGCCCTTGATCTTCCCCCCATAGAGAGGCGACTTGTCGAGGTTGCGGCGGATAACGGCGTGCGTCTCGGAATTCGTGTACCCCAGGTGGCAGAGGACTTTGTTTTCGAGCCTGGCGCGGGTCCGATAGGAGAAGGAGACCGGTTCAGGATCACCGGCCTGGGGGACGAATTGGCTCCAGTCGATCGTATTTCTGTCCAGACGCATCGGCGTTCCAGTTTTTAGGCGGAGGACCTTCAGGTCAAGCTTCTTGAGCTGGTCTGCCAGGGCGGTCGAGGGCGGTTCGTTGGCCCGGCCGGCCGGATAGCTCTCGAGACCGATATGGATCAGCCCGTTAAGGAACGTCCCGGGAGTCAAAATGACCGCTTTCCCCCCTATAAACGTCCCTTCGATGGTCTTGACGCCACGGACCGCGCCCCTCGATACGACAACCTCCGAGACGATGGCCTGGAAGACCGTCAGGTTGGGGATGTGCTCGAGTCTATGCTTCATGGCCAGACGATAGGCGGCTTTGTCGCATTGCGCCCGGGGACCCTGGACCGCCCCGCCCCGGCTCCTGTTGAGAAGCCGGAATTGGATCCCCGTCTCGTCTGCGAGAAGCCCCATCAGGCCGCCGAGGGCGTCGATCTCCCGGACCAGGTGCCCCTTGGCCAAGCCGCCGATGGCCGGATTGCAGGACATTTGGGCGATCGTATCGAGGTGAATGGTCAGAAGGCAGGTGCGGAGCCCCATAGCGCTCGCCGCGGCGGCGGCTTCGCAACCGGCATGGCCGGCGCCTACCACGATGATGTCGAAATCGTTGCTCTGGGCCATTGGGATGCCTATTTTCCGACGCAGAAGCGCCCGAAAATGTCCTCGAGGACCTCGTCGGCGCTCACTTCGCCCGTCAACTCGCCCACCAGCCGGATGGCCGTTCGGATCTCTTCGGCATACACCTCTTCGGATTGCTTTTTGGACAGGAGCGCCTGGGCGCGGAGGAGGGCGTCGTATATGGCCTGGAGGCTGTCCCTTTGCCTGGCATGAAGGATGATCTCCTCCTCTTTGCCGGCTCCGGGAACAAAGAAAGCGCTGATCCTGGCTCGGAGCCGATCGATATTCCTGCCTTTTAAGGCGGAAACCTCCATGATGGGGCTCGGCCCGGCCAGCTCCTCGACCGTCCGGACGGCGAGCTTCCTCGGAAGATCGCTCTTGTTCAAGACGACGAGGCTGTTTTTCCCCCGGTATTTCCGGATCAGCCGCCCATCCTCCTCGTTATGGCGGCGGGAAGCGTCGAGGACGATGAGCAGGCCGTCGGCCTCCCGGGCGATCTTCTGCCCCTTGGCGATACCCCGTTTCTCGACGGGATGCGAGGGACGGCCGAGGCCGGCCATGTCGACGAGATGGAAGCTCACGCCGTCGATGACCATCCGCTCCCGCAGGAAATCCCTGGTCGTGCCGGGAAAAGGCGTGACGATGGCCCTGTCTTCCTCGAGAAGGGCATTGAACAGGGTGGATTTGCCGACGTTCGTCCGCCCGACGATGGCCAGTGTGATCCCCTCGACCAGGGCCCGGCCCGTTTGGTAGGTAGCGACAAGCCTTTGAACCTCATCCTCGAGCCAGACGATCGTCTTTAGGTCGGCCGCGGTGCTTGTCCTGAGGTTTTCATCAGGGAATTCGAGCCCGGCTTCGACCCGTGAAAGAAGGGCTATAAGCTTGGCTCTCAGCCCGGACAGGCGCCGGGACAAGCTCCCCCCGAGCTGGCGCGAAGAGACCCTGGCCTGGGCCAGCGAGACCGACCTGATAAGATCGTTGACGGCCTCGGCCTGGATCATGTCCAACCGGCCGTTGAGATAGGCCCGAAGGGTGAATTCACCCGGCCGGGCCAGCCGGGCCCCGGCGCCCGTCCCGAGCCTCAGGATTCCCTCGAGAACGGCGGGACTGCCGTGCGCGCTCAGCTCGACGACATCTTCACGGGTATAGGAGCGGGGCGCCTTGAAATAGGTCAGGAAGGCCTCGTCAAGGGCCTCTCGGCTCTCGGGGTCGCGGATCAGTCCAAAAATGGGCCGTCTTTCCTGGATCGGCCGTTTGGACTTGGCTTTCGGCTCGAAGATCCGCCCGGCGACCTGAAGCGCTTTCCGGCCGCTGATGCGCACGATCCCCAGTCCGCCGAACCCCGGCGGCGTCGCAATCGCGATGATCGTATCTTCGAGCACGTTTGTCTTCTTATCCGGTTCCCCATTCTAGATGACCCCCTGGCATTAGTAAAGTTAAGCAACGGGATCATGGCTTAACGCTTATCAAGATACTTCGCTGAGGCCGAAGTCGTTAAGAATCACCGCAGCCCGGCTTTAGAAACGGCGGCGAGGAGGTCAGGCGAGCCCGACATTGGGAAAGTTTAGCCGGGCAGAGTGCCGGACGAGGGAACGTTCGAAGGAGACTGCCAGAGTTGCTGTGTGCCGCGCAGTCGGCGATAGAGCAGGAGCAGACCGCAATGCGCGGAAAAGGCCGACGAAGAAGGGGCTGAGGGGTATCGTCGGAGTGAGCATAAAGCGGTGATTTAGCCTTCTCGCGACGGAGACGCGGAGTCTTTGACTCGGCTTCGGAGCGGGAAGGCGTCCCAAATCACCGCAGCGAACGGAGATGATCCCCGAAGTCCCTCGGCGGCCGACACAGAGAATATCCCGGATGAACGGAAGATGACGACGGGCTGCGCCTCAGGCTTAGCGGGGGGCTTTGAAGATCTTGACCTTCTTGAGAAACCCTTCGCCGATGCTCTCGCTCGTGACTCCCGGCGTCTCGTTGGCGACGATGTGGATGATGCGTCGCTCGTAGGGATTCATCAGGTCGAGGATCTCCTCGCGCCCGGAATCGGACACCTGTCGGGCGATCCGCTGGGCGTAGTCCCTGAGCTTCTTCTCTTTCCGCTTGCGGTAGAACTCACAGTCCACCTGGACTTTGATCGGCGAGATCTTGTTCAGCACATGTTGGATGGCCAGGAGGAGGGAGCCGTCGTTGCGGAGCAGGATCGTCTTGTCGGGACCGTCGAAGATGACGAAGATGATGTCCGCGCGCCTCTTGATCTGGTAATTCAGGTCCAAGGGAAAGACCGTCTTCAGCTGGGCCAGAAAGCGCTCGGCGGCGTTATCGGCGTCTTCGTCCTTGGGCCAGGCCCGGATGACGATCTCCTTGCACTTCAGGCCGAAGAGCCGCGTCTTTTCGGTGACGATCTCGTAATTGAATTTCTCGCGGGGCAGCTTGAGCCGGTGCTCGGCCAGGCTGATGGCCTCTTCGAGGTTCGTGCCCTTGTATTCCGGTCTCTCGTCGACGGGCTGTGCGTTCTCGGTCTTGGTCCCGTTCTCGGTCTTTATTTCGTTGTCCATCGTCATCTCGCTTTGCCCATCGCGGGCCGGTGCATCATCTTGTTCATGAGGGCCTGCTGGCCGATCTGAAGGACGTTCGTGGTCAACCAGTAGAGGACCAATCCGCTCTGGAAGTTGATGAAAAATATGGTCATTACGAACGGCATGATGAGCATCATCTTGGCCTGGGAGGGATCGGCCGAGGTCGGCGTCATCTTCTGGGAGATGTACTGGGTGATGCCCATGAGCACGGGCGTGACATAGTACGGGTCTCTCACGGACAGGTCGGTGATCCAGAGCATGAACGGCGCGTGACGAAACTCCACGGCGACGACGAGCATCCGGAAGACGCCCCAGAAAACGGGCAGCTGGATGAGCAAGGGCAGACAGCCGCCGGCCGGATTGACGCCCTGCTCCTTGTAGAGCTTCATCATCTCTTCGTTCATCTGGCGCCGCTGCTCGATGTCGGTCTTGGATTTCTTGTACTTGGCGCGCAGGGCCTTGATCTTAGGCTGGAGGTCGGCCATTTTGGACATCGACTTCGTCGAGCTGTAGGTCAACGGGAAGAAGATGAGCTTGATCAGGATCGTCAGCAGGATGATGGCCACGCCCCAGTTCGGGATGAGCTTATGACAGAACTTCACCACGACGAGGAGGATCTCGGCGATGACGCCGAACATGCCGAAGTTGATGACCTTCTTCGCGTCGTGGCCGAAGGCCTTGAGGGCCTCGGTGTCCTTGGGCCCGATGAAGGCCTGCGAGGGCTCGGTCGCGTAGACGAAATAAGCCGGGACCTGGCCGCCGGCGACTTCTCCGGCTTCCTGGAGGAAGGCCGCCCGGCCCTTCTGCGGCGGCAAGAGAAAGAGGGAGACGAAATAATTCTCTTCGTAGGCCGCCCAATCGACGAAGTTATAGGTGTTCTGCCCCGGACGGAATTTTCTTTCGTTCATCCGGAGGACCTTGCCGCCGCTGTAAACGGCCGAGCCGCGGGCGGCGCTGTAGCTCTGCTTGGCCTCATCAGCGGTGGGGTTGCCGATACCGGGGCCCCAGATGACGGACGGTGTCAGCGGCTGGCCGTCCTTCCAGACCCGGACCTCCGTCGTCAGGGCATAGGTCCCCCCCGTGAAGCCGTAGGTCTTCTCGGCCTTGACTGAAGCTCCGTCCGAAAAAACGAAGCGGATCTCGCCCTTGGCCCCGTCGGCAAGCTCCAGCCCGGACCCGGAGACCTCGAAGAGCGAGGAGTTGAGGAGAGTCGCCAGGACGTTATCGTCGAGCCCCAGGGAGAACGGGAAGCGCCCGATCTGGGCCGCCAGGGCGGGGACCATTTCGAGGTCCTCCTGCAGGTTGCTCTTGAGGTTGTTCTTGAAGGTCTTGAGCTTCCAGCTCTTGAGGACCCCGCCCTTGTTCGACCAGACCGCCCGGTAGAGGGACGTCTCGACGACAATGTCGGTCTCGGCCCTTCCGGCTACCGCCGAGAGGTCCTGGGGAGGGAGAGTCTGGGCCGGGGCCGGCTTGGCCTCCGCCGCGACCGCCTTAGGCTGCTCTTGGATCGCCCCGGCGGTCCCCGGGACGGGAGTCGAAGGGGGAGCGGTCGCCGTGACCGGCGGATTCAGGAGGGGCTTGTCCGGCTTGACGAAGAAATACTGATAGCCCATCAGGACCAGGAACGACAGGACGATGGCCACGATGAGTCTTTTTTCCATTCTGTCTCACTCTCAGGGTACGGGATCGATCCCGCCCGCGTGAAAAGGATGGCAGCGCAGGAGCCGCCGGCCTCCCAGGCAGACGCCCCGGAGGAAGCCGTATTTCGTGATCGCTTCCTGGGTGTAGACCGAACAGGTGGGGTGGAAGCGGCAGTGGGTCCCGAGGAGAGGGGAGAGCGTGAGCTGGTACAGCCGGATCAAGGCAAGGGCGACGGCTTTCACGATGATATCCGTTTTCTAAAAATCGATGTCAGTGACGAGATGTAAGCGTCCCTGAGGTCAAGCCAGGGGGCCTCCCCCGACTCCGCCCGGGTTATAACTACGAGGTCGAGGGGCTCCGACAAGAGCTCCTTGTTCCTCCGGAAAAGTTCTCGAAACCTCCGCTTGACCCTGTTCCTTATGACCGCGGGGCCTACTTTCCGGCTGGCGACGACCGCCAGGCGGGAATGGTCCAGCCCATTCCTCGAGAAGACCAGGGTGAAATAGCGTCCCCGAAAGCGGCTGCCATCCCGATAGAGGCTCGCAAAATCGCTTTTTCTGCGGATTCTCTCGAGAGGCGTCAGGCGCTCATTCATCCGGGAGAAACGCGCTTGCGACCCTTGCGCCTTCTGCTCTTGATGACTTCCTGGCCGCCCTTGGTCTTCATGCGGACTCGGAAACCGTGCGTTTTTTTGCGCCTTCTGTTGTTCGGCTGAAACGTTCTCTTCATGATTGTGCAGCACCTATGGAGGAGGTATGTTACCCGAACCCCTCTGGCCTGTCAAGGCGTTTCGCCCGTGCGCGTTGACTCTCCCCTCCGACTTCGGGTATAATGTAAGGAAATGAAAACACTGAAAATCGGCGAGAAGGTCATCTATCCGAATCAGGGCCTTGGAGTCGTCGAGGCCATCCACGAGGAGGCCTATAACGGGGAAAGGTTCACGGTCTACAACCTGAGGATCATCGCCAACAACACGCTGGTCACACTCCCCAGCGCCTCCGCCATCGAGATCGGGATCCGCCGGCCGATGACAGAGGATTCCATCCGGAAGATCTTCCAGTTCATGGGGGACGGGGACGTGGACGTCTCGACGGACTGGAAGGGGCGCTACAAGGAGCATCTCAACCTGATGAAGTCGGGAACGCTCTTGGACATGGCCACTGTCTTGAAAAGCCTCTATTATCTGAGCCTCCAGAAACCGCTCTCGTTCAGGGAAAAGAAGATGATGGAGAAGGCCAAGGAGCTCATCGTATCCGAGGTCTCCGAAGCCGTGGCCTCGCCCTGCGCCAAGATCGAAGAGAAGCTTCTGGGCACCCTGTCCCGCTCGTTCAAGACCGCCAAGTCCCACGTCGCCGCCTGAACGGTCGTCCATGCTCCTGTCGGGCTTGGCCCTCTTTGCGCTTTGCGTCATCCTTTGCGCCTTCTTTTCCGCCGCTGAGACTTCGTTCATCGCCGCCAACCCTTTCGCCCTCCAATACCGGGAAAAGGCCGGGTCCAAGCGGGCCTCCCTGGTCAGGAGGATGCGGGCGCGGACGAACGAATTCCTGGCCACCATCCTGATCGGCAACACCCTGGTCAACGTGGCCGCGTCGGCCATCGCGACGTCCCTCTGTATCCGCCTGATCCCGAATCAGAACCAGGCCATTCTGGTCGCCACGTTGGGCACGACCCTGATCGTCCTGATCTTCGCCGAGACGACCCCCAAGACCTTCGCCGCGCAGAACCCGGTGAAGACGGCCCTCGGGCTCAGCTATCCGGTGC
>JADGNU010000045.1 GCA_017883305.1 Candidatus Aminicenantota bacterium
CATCGTCCCAGCCCCAGCGGCCGTAGTGAAACGGCATCCAGCCCCAGTCGAGATCGGACATCCATGTCCAGCCGTAATCGGTCCAGATCCAATCCCCGTCGGAATAGGGCCTCCATCCATAACCCATATGCCTGGGACACCAGACGTAGCCATACGGATCGAGACTGATCCAACTCCCGAAGGGGGCCAGGTAGTCATAACAGTAGCCGATATCCAGAGTGGCTCCGAAGGCCTGGGGGGCTCCCGGAGGGGCACTGCCGGGTCCTGAGCCGGGGTCGGCCGCCCGAAGTGAGAGAGCGCCGGCCAGGACGACCCCTGCGACCAGACTTAGCATCAAAAGGAATCGTTTCATTTGAGCCTCCTTTGACGACACTGATTATGCAAACTCTATGCCATTTGCCTAATTCCGCTGGACGGCGGGGCCGCCGGCCCGGAGCCGCCCCTTCATCCCTATGATCCTCCGATATCGCCGGCAAAGCAGCCCTTTCGACGGCTTCTCCCCCTCCCCCGGTCCGCTTTGAAGGACGACGGGATCCCGGCGCATCCTGTCTCACAGGATATTCGCGCGCCGGAACGGCCGGTTTGGACGGAAATCGCCCGCCGTCAAGGGGGGAGGCGCGGAATATCCTTGGCACAAAGATTGCATCTTCTTCCCGAGAAGAGGAGGTTAAGCATGAAAATCTTCAAATCCATCCTGTTCGTCTTGCTCCTGAGCGCGGCCGCGTACGGCCAAACCGAAGACCTCGGCATGGGGGCCTTCGCCAACGAACGCGGGCCGATCCTGGTCGCCGTCGACGCCGCCCTAGTCGACTTCCAGATCAAAAGCCCCTACGTGATGTTCGTTTTCTACATAGCGGCCAAGAACCAGAACAAGGACATCGTCGTCAGCCGCGACACGATCACCATGACCTACCAGGGTCAGGAGTACAAGATGCCGACGGTCAAAGAGCTCCGCGAAAACTACAACGGCGAGATCCACGATGTCGACTTCTATCGCCACTTGGGCAAAGAAGGCATCATCTCCGCCTGGGTCCGCTTCTACAATTTCCCCCAGAGGGCGGACTTCTTCCCGCCGCTCACGATGCGCGGCACGCTGTCCGTCGATGAGGGCTCCATATACGGCTTTACCGGGTTCAGGACGAAAGTCTATTTCAAGAATCCCGGCTTCAAGAAGGGCGACAAGGTGACGTTCAAGGTCTGGGATAAAAAGGATCCGAACATCACCGGCCAGGTCGACGTCGTCATCGACTAACGGCCTCTGAGAATCTCAAAAGGGAGGTTTCCTATGAAAGTACGGATGATACTGACGGTGGGTCTCTTCGCGTTCCTCGCCGTGGTTGCGGCCTTCGGGCAGAATGCGATAATCCGGGCACAGATCGACTTCCCCTTCATCGTGGAGGGCAGGACTCTTCCTGCGGGAACCTATGATTTCACGCGGGACGACACGGCCTCGGTCTTCAAGGTGACCGATGGAAGCAAGGATATGGCCGCGGCTCAGATCCTGACGCGGATCGCCGCTGGGATGCATACGTCCCCAGCGGACGGCCACGTGGTCTTCGACAAGATCGGCGACGCCTATACGCTCGCGGAGATCTGGATCCCCGGCCAGGACGGCTATATCCTGGCGGTCACGAAGGCCAAACACGAACACAGGATCATTAACGTCAAGTACTGAGCCCACGGGGTCCCGGCTCACGGGGAAAGCAAGGGGGGGCGTGCGCCGGGACCCCGAAATTCCGCTGAGCTGAATCTCAAAACGACGAGAATGCTGTAGAGCGGCGTCGTCTTGCCCTGCTGCGAGCCTGCGGCAGGGCCGAGGGGCTCGTCGACCGGTCTCAGTCGAGGACCGGACATCAGACCCGCGAGCGCGGAACCTTTTCAGGATCGGCCTGGCATCCCTACTTTTTTTATAGGGAATGGAACCTTTTGGCGGGACCCGACGTCTAAAAGAGTGTAAAGACAGAAGGAAACAAACAAGGAAAGAGGAGAATATCATGAAGATCAGAACGAAACTGGCCGTCCTCCTAGTTGCCGTCGTCCTTTCGCTCGCCGGATTCGGCGTCCTCGCCAACGCCCTGTCGGTCGACAAGATCATGGCCGCCACGACTCCGTCGACCGAGATGGGCGTCACGATCACCAGTTGAGGCCTCTCGACCCGTACTCGGGGGCTTCCGGTTGACCGGAAGTCTCCCCCAGACTTTGAGGGGCCCGTCATGAAAGACCGCAACGACACTGCCCGATCGATCGAGGAGTACATCTCCGCATTTCCAGACGCCACGAGACGGATCCTCGATGAGATGAGGGCGACGATAAGGGCCGCCGCGCCGGGAGCCGAAGAGAAGATCAGCTACCAGATGCCCGCTTTCTATCTCCAGGGCAACCTGGTCTATTTCGCCGCGTTCAAGAAGCACATCGGATTCTATCCGACATCGAGCGGGGTCAAGGCATTCAAGCGGGAGCTCGCGCCTTATGAGGTCTCGAAAGGCACGATCAGGTTCCCGCTCGACAGGCCCTTGCCGCTGAAGCTGATCTCGAGGATCGTCAAATTCCGGGTCGCCGAGAACCTGAAGAACGCCCGGGCCAAGGCTCCAAAAGCCCGCTAGGGGCCATAGTCCCGTATCTCCGGCAGATGCGGGATCCTCAAGTCCCACTTTTCGGGAAAAACCGCCTTCCCAATCCTCCCGTAAGATCGATAGGTCCTCAGATTCGGGGCGGGATTCTAAGGGTGAGGGATGGCCGGCCTATCCAGGGTCTGGCACGTATCTTGCTTAATTAAGAGGAACCGCGATTCCTTCGCCGGATGTCGGCGCTCTTCATAAGATCCGGTAGCCTCGGGGAAGCCGTCTTGAGTGACAGCACGGCTGAGGCCGGCGCCAAGGGTCTGCGGAGATCGACAAAGGAGGCCGAGATGAAAAAGATGATGTTCGGTGCGCTGGTCGTACTAGCGTTCTGTGTCGTGGCTCTTGTTCCCGCACGGGCTCAGATGATGCCGAAGACGGACGGCGGGATGATGATGACGAAGCCGGCCGCGGATCTGGGGATGGCGATGCGTATGTTGTGGGAAGATCATATTACTTATACTCGGAACTATATCATCAGCGCTCTGGCAGGCCTGGAAGACCAGGGTAAAATCGCCGAGCGGCTTCTGCGGAACCAGGACGACATCGGCAACGCCATCAAGCCGTTCTATGGGGACGCGGCCGGGGCCAAGCTCACAGCCCTTCTGCGGGACCACATCCTCATCGCCGTCGACGTCGTCAAGGCCGCCAAGGCCGGCGCCGCCGACGATCTCGCGGCCGCCAGCAAGAAATGGACCGCGAACGCGGACGACATCGCGGCGTTCTTGAGCGGGGCCAACCCGAACTGGGCGCGGGCGGAGATGACGAACATGCTGCACAAGCACCTGGATTACACGACACAAGAGGTCGTCTCGCGGCTCAAGAAGGATTGGGGGGCGGACATCGAAGCCTACGACAAGGGCCACGCCCACATGCTGATGTTCGCCGACATGCTGACTCACGGGATCGTGAAGCAGTTCCCCGCCAAGTTCAAGTCCTGAACGGGCCGCGGCGAGGGGGGATGGCCGCAGGCCGGCGCTTCGGGCCGGGAGAGGTCGGAGTCAGGCCGCGACGGCCATCCACTCGAAACTTGACCTTGCGGTGCCTGAGGTGAAAGGCCACGAAGAGGATGGCCAGGACGGGGAAGATGATGAAGCTGGCCTCGGCCCCGGTGGGCCCGCCGGTCAGCCAGTCGGGGCCGCTTGTCGCCGCGTCCAACAACCGACCGGAGATGGGCAGGCCGCCCCGGTTTCCGGTGTTCGGGAATCCGAAGATAAACAGCGCCGCGAAGTTGAACGTCCAGTGCCAGCCGATGGCGAACCAGAGATTCCCGGTGCGGCGCAAGGTCAAGCAGAAGAAGAGGGCGATCAGGGTGACGCTCAAGGCGTCGACGAGCGACTCGTTGGGCTTCTGGACATAGTGGAGATAGAATCCGAAGAACGCGGACAGGACGATCGCGGCCGGCCAGAAGCGGATGCCGGAGGCCAGCGTGAAGAGGTCGTAGCCCCGAAACACGATCTCCTCGAGAAGCGAAGCCAGGAGAAGGCCGGCAGCCCAGAGGACCGACGAGAGGATAAGATCGCTGCCCTTGAGAGCGAGGCCGCGCACGGCGTAACCCCCGGCCAGGGCCATGACGGCGACAACGGCGCCGATCGCAGCCAACCCCCAAAGGCCGCCCTCCCAAAAAAGCCGGCCGAAGGCCCCAACCCGGGTGAAGCCATAATCGGCCAAACGACGATGTTCGATCCCGGCCATGAGATGGACGCAAGCCAGCGATCCGGCCAGGGACACGATCTCGATGAAGAAGAAATTCCAGGCCGTCCATTCCGGATCCCCGCCCACGACGGAAACAAGGAGGGCCTTTATCAGGAGGCCGAAGAGAAAGAAGGCGGCGTTGAAGATGAGCAGGCGCCAGCCCGCCCGCAAGCCCCAGGGCCCGAAAAAGGCCCTTTCGCCCGGTCCCGTCATGCCGCGATGATATGCGCGGCCCCCGAAGGTGTCAATACCTGCGGCCTCCCCGGCGGCCACATGCCCGTCTGCTCCCGGCCGGATGGCCGGATCCCCGTCCATCCTGTATAATCTCAGAATATTGATGAACGTCACCGTCGTCATCCCTACATATAACGAATCGGGGAACCTGGCCCCGATGGCTGAAGCGATCCTGGCTCTGCCGGTCCCGGGACTCCGCCTGCTCAACGTGGACGACGAATCGCCCGACGGGACCGGCCGCCTGGCGGACGAATTGGCCGCCGCATCGTCGGGCCGCATCGCGGTCCTCCACCGGCGTGGCCGGCGCGGCCTGGGCCTGGCCTATGTCGACGGATTTCGCCGGGCCCTCGACAGCGGGGCCGACGCCATCGTCCAAATGGACGCCGACTTCTCCCATTCGCCCGCCGATATCCCCCGGCTGCTGGAGAAACTGGCCGATTGCGACATCGTCGTGGGTTCGCGCTACACGGCGGGCGGCAGCGTCGACGATGACTGGGGCCGCGGACGGCTGGCCCTGAGCCGATCGGCCAACGCCTATGCCCGGACCCTTTTGGGGCTCAAGACCCGCGACGCCACCGCCGGTTTCAAGGCCTGGCGCCGGTCGGCCCTGGAGGCCGTCGGCCTGGAGCGCATCCGCTCCAACGGCTATCTCTTCATGGTCGAGATGACCTATGTCTGTGAGCGCTTGGGCCTCCGCATCGGCGAGGTCCCGATCCATTTCACCGAGCGGCGCACCGGCCGGTCCAAGATGAGCCTTCGGGCCAAGGTCGAGGCCGCCGCCGGCATCTTTGGCGTCTGGCGGCGGCACCACCGTCTTCGTCCGGCCGCGTGAGGAGCCCCCTCCGATAATCCGCATGAAAAAGCTCATCGTGCCCGGGACACTCATCCTCTCCGTTATGATCTCGATCGCCCAGGGCGTACTGAAGCCTGTCCCTCATGGCCACCGCTATGATCTCGCCATCCAGCTGACTATCGCGCTAACCCTCATCTGGCTTCTCTGTCAAGTCCCTCTCGACATGATCTTCAAGAGGGGCGTCCTGGCTTTGATCTTCGTCGCCGGGCTCGGATGGGGGATCCTCAACGTTTCGTCGATCGATCCCAGCTCCGAGATCGTGGGCTACTACGGAACCGTCTTCGAGGCCATCGACAGCGGACGGAATCCCTATACGTGCGGCACCATCTTCCACCGGGCCGAGGACGGAAATGCCATCTACGGGAATTTCAACTATCCACCCGCGGAGATCTATCCCTACTACCTGGCCTATCGGGTCGCCGGCCGTTGGGACAGCACGGTCCTGACGGGCGTCATGATCCTGATGAATGGCTTGGCCTGCCTCATTCTTCTCCGGACGTTTCCGCGTGTCGGGGCCTTGAATCTGGCGGCATTCTTCCCGCTATTCCTCGCCGGAGAGATCAAGACCAATCCCTCCCTGACGTTTCTCGTCACGGCCATTCTCGTGGGGCTCATCGTCAGGGAGATAAAAAAGCCAGGCCGGGGCCGGCCTTATCTGATCGCGATCGTCTTCGGGATCGGGCTGATGACAAAGTTCCTGGTCCTGCCGCTCATGGCGGCCTTTTACTGGAACAAATTCAGGCCGAAAGAGCCCGCGACGCTGGCACCCATCGTCCAGGGCAGTGCCATCGCCCTGGCGACCTCGGCGCTCATCATGGCGCCGTTCGGTATCATGGCCGTCCTCAAGAACACCTTCTTCTTCAACCTCATTCTCGGGCACCGGTCCGCCCTGACGACGTTCTATCCCAACGTCCTCTCCGGACCTTTGAGCGCGCTGGGACTCGGACCCGTCTATCCCGTCGCGGCCGTGATCGTGGTCGCCCTGGCGGTCCTGGCGGCGCCGCGCCTCGGCCTCTTCGCGGCCATGCTGACGGCGGCGTTCGCGTTCCTGCTCGCCGCGCCGACCCCCGAACCGCAGTACCTGCCCATCGTCCTTTACTTGGCTCTCGCCTCGCGGTGCCTGGAGCTCGCCGGCTCTCCGGCCGGGGGCCTCAGCGCTCCGGCGCATCTCCCCTGACCCCTGACGGGAGGCCAGCATCCGGTCGCGCATTCCGGCCGGCCCGGACGATGGGGATCAGATCAGAAGCGGGCGCCGATCGGAGACGGTTCCGGTGGTCTCGCGGCCTTCCCCTTTTGGGCCCATATGGAGGGAATGGCCATCAGCGCGGCGATAATCACGACCAAGAGGACGAACGTACCCAGAAGCCTCAATTTCCCCCTCATGCCGACCTCCACTTTGGTTCTCCTCACCCCTACCCTTCTCAATGGGGCCTGGGACCGCGTTTGTCAATAGAGGAAGCCCGGATGTCGTTCTTTGACGCTTTTTGACGCAGTATGACCTATCCCTTGCGGGCCAAGAAACTGGCCGAACTCCCCCTCAGGTGATGACGTCGACGGTCAGGGGGAACTTGGACAGGTATTCGCACCCGTCGGCCAGGATGAGCGTCCTGAGGCGCGAACCGAGGTAAACGTCGAGCCCCGCTCAGGACATCTCCGCCTACAGCGCGCGGATGCGTCCGGGAAGATCGATGAATTAGGGGCTGCTGGGGTCGAGGGTCTTCATGGCATCCTTCTCAGTAGACCGCGGGGAGGCCGGCCAGGACCTTGTTCAGCCGGCCGGCAACACGGACCGTCAGCGGCCGGCCGTTCGGACGATCTCGAAACGGCAGGGGATCTTGCCAAGGGATCTCGCCAGATTGACGACAATGAGCCCATCCTCGACCTTGACTTCTGCGGGCAGGTCTCTGACCTCTGCCCGGATCTTATCGGTCAAGGCCAAGCCCGGAAGCCTGACGCGCAGGGTCTGTGGGCCGTCACCATAATAAGTCCCCTCGATCCCATCGGTTCTCATGGAGTACTGCAGCTCCTTGTCGCGCCAGCGCAGGGTTTGACCGAAGCCTTTCCGCCACCAGTCCTCGATCACTGCGGGCACGAGGGTGACCGAGCCGTCGAGGTTCAGGTCGATCCCGAGAAGGAAACGCTGGACGATGCGGATCAGGTTAGCCGGATACTCGCAATAGGTGTTGGGGCCGGCCGCGAGGACACCGCCCTTGCCGTCAGGCTGATACCTTTCGCGCCAAAAGAACCCGTTGGCCCGTCCCACCTCGGCCACCTTTAGCAGGCCGTCGAGGAGACCTTGCGGATCGCCCATCCGGGCCCGGGCCTGGGCCTCGAGATACCAGACCCTCCCCATGGCCGCGAGGTCATGCCGCCTCGGATGGGTGAATTCCCAATCCTCGTAGGTTTCCGGGCGCGTCGAGATGCCCGTGGGCATTCCGCCATAATGGAAGCGCGGCTCGTTGGCGAGCTTCGGCCAGAGAACAGCGGTCTGTTCCGGCGTCGCGACGTCCAGGGCGATCGCCGCCCAATCCGTATCCGTCAGGCCGTGCGATGAAATGAAACCTTTCTCCGGATGCCAGTATTCGGCGAATTGCCCCTTCTCCGCGACCCAGAACCGGCTCACGAAAAAGCGCCGTACGCGCTCGGCCAAGGCCTCGAATCGCCTCGCCGTCACGTGGTCGCCGGCGACCCGGTCAAGGGCCGCCACACGACGGAACGCGTCGATGGCGTGGCATTGGGCCACGCCGTCGGATTCGACCCGGGCCGGCATCTCGATGTAATACCCCGCTCCCTTCACGCGCCCCTCGTCCGTGACCAGAGACGCCAGATGGTCGGCCGAAAGGTTGACCGCCGGGAGCTCCGCCTCGAGCCATTTCCGGTTGAGCGTCATGCGAAAGATGTCGTCGGCATTCTGTATGAAGGTAGGGTCGGCCAGTGCCTGCAGGGGGTTCCCGGGAACCCAGTGCGTATAAAGGCCCCCGTTCCCGGCGACCCGGGCCAGATGCTCCCCCTCCCCGGCCTGTTTCCCGGCGAGATCAGGGAGGATCGCGATCGGCAGCGACCCGTCGGCGCGCTGGAACGAACGGACATAGGCCCAATTGGCCTTGACGACATCGATCTGACCGAGCCAGAGGAGGGCGTCGGTCATCTGGTGGCCGTCGAGCGACGGATAGGTGTAGCCGTACCCGAACCCCTGCCCATCCGCGCACACCGACCAATAGCCGGGAAAGACCTTCGGATTGGTTGCGGCCAGGACGTTCTTAACAGCCGACTCCGTGTAGGCCGATTGGATAAGTTCATCGGGGACCTCGGGAGAGCCCTCGAGGATCATCTTTTCCAGGTCTGTTTCTGAATGGCTCTTCAGGAGTTCCCGGCCACGGTCCGTTTTCTTGATGTCTTCGATGAGGGTCTTGACATCTTGGCCTTGGTCCTGGTCCGGGACCGCGGGCAGGCCCATGAGGCCGGCCAAAAGCATCACCGTGATGATCCGAGCTTTCGACAGTGACCTGAGACCCGGTCTCGCCATCCTAGGCCGTCCTATAGACGTCCGTATGCACGTACTTCAGGCCGGAGTCGACCATCAGGGTCACCACCTTGGCCCCCGGTCCCAGCCGCTTGGCAATCTGGATCGCGGCGATGGCGTTCGCTCCGGACGACGTGCCGGCGAAGATAGCCTCCTCCCGAGCCAGGCGCCTCGCCATGTCCTTCGCATCGGCGGTCCTGACGGCAACGACCTCGTCCACCAAGGCCGGCTCCCAAAGCGGCGGAGTGTAGCCGATCCCGATCCCCTCGATCTTGTGAGGCCCGGGCGCGCCGCCCGACAGCACCGGCGATTCGGTTCGACGGCGACGATCTTGATGCCCGGCTTGTGCTGTCTCAGCACCACGGCGACCCCCCGCAAGGAAGCCGCCGTTCCCACGCAGTGGACGAAGGCGTCGACTTCCCCATGTGTTTGGCTCCAGATCTCCTCTCCGAGCGCATGGTAGCCGGCGATGCTGTCACGGTTGTTGAGCTGGTCGGGCCAGAAGGTGCCCGGCTCCCGACTGAGCCGGCGGGCCGCTTCGATCATGTCCAGGATGAGCTTCTTGGTGGTCAAGCCGCCCTCGCTCGGCACTAGCGCGAGCTCCGCGCCGAGGGCCGCCATTTGATCGAGCTTTTCCGGGCTGAAGGCATCGGAGGTGACGATCCGGATGGGGTAGCCTTTGGCGGCACAGACCAACGCGAGCGACGCCCCCGTGCTGCCTCCCGTGTATTCGACGACGGTCCCTCCGGGCTTCAGCCGGCCGTCCGCCTCGGCGCGTGAGATCACGGCAAAAGCCATCCGGTCCTTGACGCTTCCCGTGGGGTTCTCCCATTCGAGCTTGGCGAAGATGCTCGCGCCTCCCGTTGGAACGACCTTCCCGAGCCGAACGAGCGAGGTGTTCCCGATCGCGCCGAGAATGTCCATCGTTCGATTTCTCCCTGTCCCGACTGGTCCGCTCGACCCGGGAAGTCTAGCACGCACCCGAACCTTTGTCATCCGGGCCGCCCTATGCCCCCGATCGGCAAGGAAGATCGCCAGGGGATTCTTTCCTGCGGCGCGAGAAAAAAGAGCCGGATTTCACTCCTGACGGCCCGCGGTCCCCGGAATACCCTTGGCACGCCGCTTGCTGATATTGGGACGAAACTTGGAGTCTGGAGTCCTAATGGAGGAAAAAATGGCTCGGTACAGTAAAAAGGCCCAAGAAAAGGTCGGAGCGGTCCTCAAGGAGTTCGAGGAGGGCAAGCTGAAGAGCGGACGGAGCGGGAAGAAGGTCACGAGCAGAAAACAAGCCATCGCGATCGGCCTGTCGGAAGCACGAAAAAAGGGTGCCAAGGTTCCCCCCGCTCCCCACAAATGATCTTTGAAGCCCTGACGCGGGCCCCGGCAGAGGGGACGGCTTAGACGGCTCGGGACAGACCGATGAAGTTCTCAGCCGGCTGACGTTCCCACTCGCTCCAGGGGATGTCGGCAAACTGGGGATGCATAGCGGCGGTCGCGTGCAGGGCTTGTTCTTTTGATTCCCAAAGGGAAACGTTCACGATGCGATCGTTCTCTTGATCCGTCCAAGCCCCGATCTCGACCAACCCTTCGAACTTGCGCGCGGCCTCCGAGACTCTTCCGACCGCGGCCAAGATGTCCTCCCGGTGCCCCGGTTTGGGATAAAGGACCCTGATCGTGAGATATCGCCGTGAGTAATCGGGGCTCATTGATGACCCGCCTTCCCCTCCATCAATTGGATCTTCATCTCCATCCCCCTCCATCCGTTTGCCCAGCCCTTTTCCGGTTCCAGTACAGATAGGCCGGGATGCCGAGGGCGATGAGGGCCAGGCCTGCGAACGCGTTCCAGAAGCTCTGGACAAGCGTGTTGACGATCACGAACAGGGCGGCCAGGACAAAAAGGATCGGGGTCACCGGATAGCCCACGGTCTTGTACGGCCGCGGCAGGTCGGGGCGCTTCCTCCTCAAGAGGACGACGCCGAACACGGCCAGGCCCAAAAAGATCCAGGCGCCGAAGACGGCGTATTTCAGGAGCTGCTCGAAGGTCCCCCCGGGGATGAGGCAGATAATGGTGCTCCACGTCCCGACGACCAGGAGCGCGACGTGGGGTGTCCTGAATCTGGGGTGGATCTCGGCCATCTTCCGGAAGAAGAGGCCGTCTTTGGCCATGGCGTAATAGACCCGGGGACCCGTCAGAATGTGGCCGTTGGCCGCGCCCATGATCGAGAACAGGATGATGAAAGCGACGATCGAGGCCCCGACCGGGCCGACGGCGGCCTTCATGGCCGTGGCCGCGATCCGGTCGGACTTGGCCATCTCGGCAGCGGGCACGGCGTAGAGATAGGCGACGTTGGCCACAAGATAGAGGAGTGTGACCAGCCCGCAACCAGCGATAAGGCCGAGCGGCACGGTCCGGGACGGATTTTTGGTCTCTCCGGCGTTGAACGTGGAGACTTCGAAGCCTTTATAAGCCCACAGCGCGGCCACGAGGGCCAGCCCGAACGGCCCGACGAGGCCGCCCCCGAGGGCGGACACCGGGGGATTCGAGAGGTTCCCCCAGTCCCCGCGGACGAAAAGGAAGAGGCAGAGGACGATGATCGAGAGGGCGGTGAATTTGAGGACCGTTAGGAGGTTCTGGACAAAGGCCCCCTGTTTGACGCCGACGTAGTTGATCCCGATGAGGGCGAAAATGAACAGAACTGCGGCTGCCTTCTGGCCGGCGGGGCCGAGGGGGACGAAATAGGGCAGGTATTTCGTGGCGAAGGCCAACGAAAGCGTCGCGATGGTCCCCGAATCAATGACCAGCAGGAGGGCCCAGCCGAAGAGGAACCCGACGAGCGGGCCGTAGGCCTCGCGCAGGTAGACGTAGATGCCGCCGGTCTCCGAAAAGGCTCCCGCCAGCTCGGCCAGGGACAGGGCGCCGAAGATGCACATCAGGCCGCCCACGACCCAGACGGCGAGCATGAGGAGCGGCGATTTGACCTCGGCGGCCACGGTCGCCGGGACGATGAAGATGCCCGAGCCGATCATGGTGCCGACGACGATGCCGATGATGCTGCCCACGCCGAGGACCCGACGAAGCGAGGCGGGAGCCGGACCGCCCGTTTGAGCCGGGCCGCGGGATGGTGCCGTTTCGAGGTTGTTGGCCATGCGGCTATCTTATTCAGGGCCGGAGCCGATATCAACCCCGGATCGAGGTCCCCGCCGGAGGTCTAGAGGAAGTTGTGCCTGCCGACATCCCCGGCGCCGACAAAGATGACCGGATTCTTGATGTCCTGGAGGATCCCGTTGCAGATGATGTCTGCGCCCGCCAGCTCGTCGATGAGCGGCTGTTCGTTCCCTTCCGAGTCCCTGGCCATCAAGGTCCCGTCCGGGGCGGCATAGTAGTGTCCATAATAAACGTTGGGATTCTGATCGCCCACCTGACGAGGCTCCCGGCGGCTGAACACGTGGATGTTGTTGAAGCCGCGCCCGTGCAAAGCGCAAATGGCGCCCCGGCTGACGGCGCCGTGATGTCAAGCGATCGGGGGCGGCGGGCTATTCGGTCTCTTGATCTCGATTTCGGCCGGTCCTATTCCCATTGGTAATATCTCACATAGTCGATCGAGTACTTCAAGGGGAAGATGCTGTCGTCGATGCCTTGTTCGCCGCCCCAGGTGCCGCCGATCGCCGTGTTGAGGAGAATGTAGAAAGGCTTCGCGAAGCGCCAATAATCGGGGTACCGGCTGTCCTTGCTGTAGGTGAAATACTTGTGGTCGTCGACGAAGAAATCCAGCCTGTCGGAGCGCCATTCGACGGCGTAAACGTGGAAATCGGCGTAAGGCGCGGACACGCTGATCTGTCCGCCTTTGATCACCCGGCCAGGGTCATGGACCGAGCCCGGGGTATGGACGGTGGCGTAGATCGTGTCCGGCTGGTAGCCGACGTTCTCCATGATGTCGATCTCGCCGCACTCCGGCCAGCCCCCGGAGGTGATGTCGGTGCCCATCATCCAAATCGCCGGCCACGACCCGACGCCCGTCGGGATCTTGGCCCGGACCTCGATCCGGCCATAGGAGAACTCCCTCCGGCCCAAAGTGTTGACGCTGGCCGACGTATAGGCCGCGCCGGCGTAGGCTTCCTTCCGCGATTCGATGACCAGACAGCCGCCTTCGACCCGGGCGTTTTCCGGACGCCCGGCCGTGTAAACCTGGGCCTCCTGATTCCGGATTCGTCCGGCCTCATATCCCCAGTTCGCGGGATCGGGCAGCCCGTCGATATTGAACTCCTCGGACCAGACGAGCTTCATCTTCGGGGGACTCCCCGCTGTGGCGCAGGCGGCCGCGTGAACGGCCAAGACCACGAGGACAGAGAGAATCCCCGGATGCCTCGAGCCCCTGAAATGTCCGGCCATGTGCGGATGCTCTCCCTCCCCATGATTCCAGAGGCCCGTCGCGGATGCAACTAGTTTCTTTAGGAAGATCCTGTCGCGCTCGAAATCCGCCCTCATAGGACTCGCTCGACTTATGCTAAAATGGCCTCGGCATGTACGAGCACAAGAAAGAGCCTCTGCTCCCCTTCCGGCGGTTCCTGCGCCGCCAGATCAACCACGTCCTCGTCGGCCTGGGGATCATCGGCGCATCGTTGGGATTGGGGATCGCCGGCTATCATTTTCTGGACAAGTTGCCCTGGATCGATGCGCTCCTGAACGCTTCGATGATCCTGGGCGGCATGGGCCCCGTCGACCCCCTTCAGACCGCCGCCGGCAAGATATTCGCCTCGGTCTACGCGCTGTACTCCGGCATCGTCTTCCTGGTCGTCGTCGGGATCATGGCGGCCCCGATCGTGCACCGGCTCCTCCACCGCCTTCATCAGGCCGAAACAAAGTCCAAAACCTGAGGGCGGAGGACGACCCCACGCCTGGACGGGCCGGAGTGGCTCCCGTTGCCAGGCCGAGGACAAGGACAGCTCCTAAGACGAGCTTGAAGAGACGGTGCTTCAGCGCACGGCCGAGTCGTTGGACTGACTCGCGGCGATTCCAGCGGCCGCGGCGCGGCCTGCGCGACGACTTACGTGCGAAGGGCGGCGGGGCTTTCACCCCGCCGCCCTTCATCGTC
>JADGNU010000227.1 GCA_017883305.1 Candidatus Aminicenantota bacterium
TCGCACGGCGGCAGCTCGCACGGCGGCAGCTCGCACGGCGGCAGCTCGCACGGCGCCGGCCCGTCCGGCCCCTCCGGACACCACTAGGCGCCCGGCCCACCCCCGACCCGACCCCCGAACGCACCCACCTCGAAGGAGCCCCGATGCCGCGACACCGTCTCTCCGCCAACCTCGAGCTCGACCCGATCGCCATTCTCGATCCCGAACGAGAGGGCGTCGTCGGGATGAAGAAGAAGGACGGGCTCCGGAGTCAGCTCGGCGATGCCCGGGCTTCGGGCGCTCAGTTCCTCCGAGCCGAAGATGTGGAAAAATGGGACGAGATCCATACCCTCTCCGATTTGCGGCGGCTCCGCGGGAGGGTCTTCTTCATAGGGTCCGGTATGAACCGATTCGGGTGGCTCGATCAGCCTACGCCCCGGGTCGCCGTTCCGCAGAGGGCCCCCGGCCTCGTCCTGGTACTGGGTCACCGACTGCACCGAATTCCAGGCCGGCCTCCAGAACCGGGGGATCAGGGGGGGCGGCGGAAACCCGGCCCAGCCTTCCATGGAAAACGCCAATGGCGAGTCGGGGTCCTGCGGCGGCGCGTTTTCCCAGACGTCCTCCGCGGCATGAACCGCGGTCCGGCCGCTTGCCCGCGGCGACTCTCTTGGGATCTTCAGACCGTGAACGCGGAAATCCGCCGGGGGGGCGGCCTCGCGGATTCCCGCCAGGTCCGGTTTCTCCGCCGCGAGGGCCCGGACGATATCGTCCAGATTCCGCCAGCTTCCCGCTTCCCGGCGTCCTGCGGCCCGGGCGAAGTCATGGAGCCATCGCCAGCTCTCCCGGACTCCGGGAGGTGGCGGACAGACCTTGTAGAACCGCTGGGCCCGCCCTTCATTGTTGACCAACGTTCCCTCCGATTCGGCGAACGTTGCTGCCGGAATCACGGTTTCGGCCCGGGCCGTGGTCCGGTTGTCGAGATGATCCAGGGCGATAACGTTCCGGCATCTGTTGAAGAACGAGTCGATGGAATTGGCCGGGGCCCGGCGATAAAGATCGTTCTCCAGGATGATGGCCGTGCCGGCTTCTCCGCTCAAGACCCTTTCCAGCCCGTCTTCCAAGCCGCCTCCTCCCATCAGTGCCAGGCCGACAGAGTTGCATTCCGGAAAAACAAGGCACAAACCAGCCCGGCGTCCGCCATGGCAGAGAGACCGGGCGATATCGGCGGCGGCTTTCAGAACCCCGGCGATGCCCGAACCGACCCCGGCGACCACGAGAGGTCTTGCGGCCCCGTCGAGCGCTCGGGCGATCGTCCCGGCCGCGGCATCGACTTCGGGCGGCAACCCGGTGGGAGACGTGTCTCCCGAAATCCGGCGGGCGACCGCGAAACCCAGCCGCTCGATTTCGTACGGGGTCAGGAGAAATTCGCCGGCGACGGCGGAGAGGGCGGTCCGGCGCGTGACAGCGACGAAGAGGGGCCCCTTCTCCTCCTGAATGAAATTCCTGACCGCCAGGTCGTGCCAGGAGGGGATGCCCGTCTTGACCGCGGCATCGACAGGCCGGCGCCGGACGGCCTGCCGAAGAGCCAGGTCGAGAAGCGGGGCGGTGTTCGTGACATCCTCTCCCAGGACGAAAACGGCGTCGGATATCCCGGCGTCTTTGAGCGAGGCCGGCCGGGCCGGGCCGCTGCGGAGAATATCCACGGCCAGAACCGTCAGACTCCACTCGCTGTTTGAAACGCCGGCGTAGAACCGGTCGGCCCCGACGAGCTCTCGGAGCGCGAAATTGGCTTCGAGCGAAGCCCGGGGGGAGCCGATGCCGACAGGAGGATGGGGTCCCGAAACGGCTTCCGCGACGCGGCGGAGGAGGAGTTCGCGCGCCCCGGATCCATCGGAGTGGTTTTGCCCGGCCAGCCGTACCTTCCGGATCCGCCTTTCGTCATTGACGAACTCGTAACCATAGCGACCGCGGTCACAGAGGAAATACCCGTTGACCTCGCCGTTGTAACGATTGCGGACGCGGCGCAGGGTTCCGTACCGCTCGCCCGGGATGGTGTTGCACCCGAGGCTGCAGTGGACGCAGACCGACGGCGCCGTGGCAAGGTCCCACATGCGGGTGTAGTGTCGCTTGAAGGTCTTGTCCGTGAAGACGCCCGTCGGGCAGACCTCGACCAGGTTGCCGCTGAAGGGGCTGTCGAGGGCTCCGTCCTCGTGGCGGCCGTAATAGAGCCTGTCGCGCGTGGAGAAGTCCGCGAAGTCGCGCCCTCCGGCATAGTCCCTGTAAAACCGCACGCAGCGGTGGCACTGGATGCAACGGTTCATCTCCTGGTGGACGAACGGCCCGAGATTCTGATTCCGGTGGGTCCGCTTCCGGAAACGGAATTCCCGGTATATGTGTCCTGTCATGACGGTCATGTCCTGGAGATGACATTCACCCCCTTCATCGCAGACCGGACAATCGTGCGGATGGTTGGCCATGAGCCACTCGATGACGCTGGCCCGGAAACGGCGGGCCTCGGGGTCGTCGATCGAGATGCGCAGGCCGTCGACGACCGGCTCCATGCAGGACATGACGATCTGCCCCTTCGTGTCCTTTTCGCCGGCGTACTTCTTGACGGCGCACAGGCGGCAGGCCCCCGCCGAACCGAGGGCCGGATGCCAGCAAAAATAGGGGATGTCGAAGCCGAGCGAGAGGCAGGCCGCGAGCAGGTTCGTCCCGGACGTGACCGCAAACGGCCGGTTGTCGACGTGGATCGTGACCTTCCCTATCTCCACGGGCACCTCCCCTCCCGGATGTGCCGTTCGAAATCCTCCCGGAACAATTTCAGGGCGCTCCCCAGGGGCTCCATGGCCCCGGGGGCCAGGGCGCAAAACGTGCGGCCCGGAGCGAGGTCGCGCACATGCCTCTCGAGGACCTCGAGGTCCTCCAACCGTCCCCGTCCCTCCTCGATGGCCGCCAGGGTTTTTTCCACCCACGCCAGGCCGCTCCAGCATGGCGTGCACCATCCACAGGATTCACGGGCCATGAATCGCTCGATGTTGAGGACGAACCCCACCGGGCAGGTGCGGTCGTCGAGGACGATGATCGTTCCGGTGCCCAGGCGGCTTCCCGCCTCGAGTTCGTGGCCGAAGTCAAAGTCGACGTCGAGCGAGATCTGGAAATCCGTGGAGGCCCCGCCGGGAAGCAAGGCCCTGAACCCGAAGCCGTCCCTCATCCCCCCGGCATGATCTTCCAGGATTTCACGCAGCCTCGTTCCGAAGGGGAGCTCCCAGGCGCCGGGACGTTTGACATTGCCGGAAACTCCGTAGATCTTCGTCCCGCCCTCTCCGGTCGGACTCAGTTTGCGGAACCACTCGGGACCATTGTTTACGATATGGGGGACCGAGCAGAGGGTCTCGGCATTGTCAACGACCGTGGGTTTGCCGAAGAGGCCGCTGACGGGCGGGTGAGGCGGTTTGGCCCTGGGCGAGGCCCGTTTTCCCTCCAGTGCGTTCAAAAGCCCTGTCTCCTCGCCGCACATATAGCGGCCCGCGCTCAAGTGGACATGGATGTCCAGGCTGTAACCGGAGCCGAGGATATTCCGGCCGAGATACCCGGCCTGGTACGCCTCCTGGATGGCCTTTTCGAGGAGGAACATCGATTTCTTGTAGGTCCATCTCATGAAGACGTAGCCGACCTCGGCCTGGACGGCGTAGGCGCTCACGATCATCGCCTCGACGAGCTGATGGGGATCCCCTTCCACCAGAAGACGGTCCTTGAAGGACCCCGGCTCCATCTCGTTGGTGTTGCAGCAGAGGTACTTGGGGTGCGGAGCATCCGGCCCCAAGGGGATGAATTCCCATTTCTGCCCCGTCAGAAAACCGGCTCCCCCCCGTCCGCGGAGCCCCGAGGCCTTGACCATGCCGGTGACGTCCCGGGGCGCCAGCGTTTTCAGCGCCTTGCGCAGGGCCCGGTAACCGCCCGCCTTTTCGTATCCCTTCAAATCGAGGGGCTCTTCGCCGGGCCGGATATTCTGAGTCAGGGGGCGTTCCATTTTTCGCGCCTATGGATAGCTTGCCAGAATGGCTTCGATTCGCTCCGGGGTCAGGTCGCCATGGAGATCGTCGTCGACCATCATCGCCGGGGCATGGTCGCAGGCGCCCAGGCAGGACGTGGGCAGAAGAGTGAAGCGCCCGACCGCGTCCGTTTCCCCCGGCCGGATTCCCAACCGGGTCACCAGCTGGTCGAGAATCCCCTCGTGCCCCCGGATCCAACAGCTGATGCTGTCGCAGACCAGGATCACGTGGCGGCCGACGGGCTTGCGGAAGATCATGCTGTAAAACGAGGCGACGCCGTCCAGCTCATCCGGCGTCATGCCGAGAAGCCCGGCCGCCGCCTTGAGATTCTCGTCGGAGACCCAGGAGTGATTTTTCTGGATGATCTGGAGTGCCTCGAGCGCGGCCGCCCTCCTCGTCGGGAAGCAGCAGCAGATCTCCCCGATCTCCCGCTTGTCTCGCTCGGTGATCATGCCCCGGCTCCCGGTTTCATCTGTCCACGTCCGACAGGACATAGTCCACGCTGCCGAGAATCGCCAGAAGGTCCGGAATCGTGTGCCCCCGGGTAATCGTCGGGACCATCTGAATGTGGGGGAACGAGGGCGTCCGGATGCGCAACCGGTACGGCAGGACTCCGCCGTCGCTGATGAGA
>JADGNU010000046.1 GCA_017883305.1 Candidatus Aminicenantota bacterium
ACGCCGGCCGTGGCGGTCACCGAGGGGCTGCTGGCCGAGGGAACGCGCGACGAGCTCCAGGCCGTCGCCGCCCACGAGCTGGCCCACATCGCCCGGGGGGACGCCTTCTACCTGACCCTCATCTGCTCGCTGGCCAACCTCTTCGAGAGGTTCAAGGACGCCCTCGGGTCGGCGGCGGAAGACGGGTCGTCCTGCGACGACGGCCGCAGAAGCGGCAGCTTCCCGCCCGTGTTCTTCTACGTCGCCGTGGCCATGTCGGCGCTGGTCATGCGCCTTCTCAGCATGCTCGTCAGCCGCGAGAGGGAGCTCCTGGCCGACGGCGCGGCCGTCGAGCTTTGCCGGTCTCCCGAAGCGCTGGCCCGTATCATCTATAAGGCCCACATCAAGAATTCGTTCGTCGGCGATTTCTCGTTGAGCTATGCGCCCCTTTTCATCGTCCGTCCGGACGCACGCGACACGCCGGACACCCTCGTGGGCCGGATCTTCAGCTCCCACCCTCCGCTCATGAAGAGGCTCGCGGCACTGGGGGCCATGGTTCACAAAAGCCCCGAAGCCCTCATCGAAACCGTTTGGACGGAGGAACGGGCGCGCGAGGCGGCCCGCGGCGTCCTCCAGTCTTACGAGGAATTGCGGACGCCGCAACTGGAACTTTTTCCCGGCAAAGGGGAAACGGCCGAGGCCCCCGGCCCCGAGACCGAGTCCCGGGTCTGGATGCTGGCGGGCGTCGGCGAGAAAGCGTGGGAAGGGCCGTTCTCCGTGACCGAGCTGCTCTGCCGGCCCCGCTTTTCGGCCATCATGCGGGTCTGGAACACGCAGGAAGGCGTCGAGGCCAGGGCCCGGGAATTCCCTCAGATCCGCCTGGCCCTCCACAACCTGGCCCGCAAGAAGCCCCTGGCCCCCGGGCGCCAGAATCTTTGCCCGCGCTGCCGTATCCCGCTGTCCGAAGATTTCTACGAAGGGGTCGGCAGCCGCGTCTGCGGACGGTGCGGCGGCCGCCTGGTGGACGCGGCCGCGGTCGATAGGATCGTCGCCCGCCGCGAAGTCGCCTTCTCGGACGCCCTGCGCGAGAAGGCGCGGCGCTTCCGCGAAGCGGCCGTCAGCAACCCGCTCCGGCGTCAGAAGATCGAATCGGCCCTGGCCGCGGATGTCCCCTGTCCGAACTGCGGCTACCGCATGGCCGCCCGACCGTACAACTACCAGTATTTCGTGCCGGTCGACAAATGCCTGTCGTGCGGAAAGATCTGGTTCGACGCGGACGAGCTCGAGACGCTGCAGATCCTCATCGAGGAACGAACGGCAAAGTAGGCCGCCGGCCTCAGTCGAAGATCTTTTCCAAGTCCTGGTAGCGGCTGTGGAGCTTTTGGACGGCCTGTTCGACGGCCGCGCCATCGGCCTTGGGACCGAGCCCGGCGAGGACCGTGGCGGCCTTGACCAGCTCGCCCGACGCCTTGGCGAACGCCTCGGCTTTGGGCTCCAGACGCGTCGAAAGCTTGGCCGCGGTCACGGCCTCGGCCTTGGCTTTGAGGTCGGGCGCCGCGGCCCGGACGGCCGCCCAGTTCTTGGCGGGAAGATCCGTGTGATAGACGACGTAGAGCACCTTGTGGAAGTCGTCCATCTCCTTGAGCACGGGCCGGAGGATGCGGACGAGCATCTCGTATTTGGCGTGCAGGACCTCGGCGGCGTCGAGCATGGCCTTGTCGACGGAGCCCTTGGCGGCGGCGTTGTAGGCCTCGACGGCGGCGCGGAACTCGGCCAGTCCGGCGTCGTACTTGACCTGCTTGTCGCGCAGGATGCCGGGGAGCTTGGCCGCATAGACCTTCCCGGCCAGCTCGTTCACCTGCGGCACCAGGCTCTTCAGCATAGCGATGTCTTTGTCCGGATAAGCCGTATGCCAGATGGGATAGATGACCTCATGGAAGGCGGAGAGCTCGGGAACGGCGCTCTCGGTCTCCTGGGCCATCGCGGGCCCGGCGGCCGCGGCTAACAGGACGAACGCGATCGTCCAAGAACGATTCAGTTTCATCGAAGCCTCCTTGAAGTCAGGTCAGAAATTCGATTATAGCCGAACGGCGTCAGATTTTGAACTCCCCCGTATCGATCCACTCCTTCTTCAGCACCGACCAGAAATCCTCGGCCAGGCTTTTTTGGACATAAGCATAGGGCAGCCAGCCGTAACCCTTTTCCCCCCAGCCCTTGCCCCACGAGTTGCGGATGAGCAGGGCGCCCCGGGACGGCGCGCCGCCGGACGTGTTGGCGATGGTCATGGCGTCGTCGAAGCCCATGGCCACGACGGCGTGCCCTCCCTCGATCCGCTCGCGGCCGAAGGGGACCGGGATGCGGCCGGTCGCTTCGGCCTGATCGACCGAGCTGTAGACGGTGAAGCCGAACATCGCCGGATGCCCGGCGGCCAGATAGGTTTTCAGCTTTTCGAGCACGGACGCCCGTGTCGATCCGGCCGGGTCGTGACGATAATAAAGGAGCGTCTTGTAGTTCTGGGCGAACGCATAGCAGAAGGCCGGCGGCTCCTTATCGAACCCGTCCTCGGCATCGGTGTACGGCCAGTAGGGCTCGGGCGGCACGCCGAAGATGACCATGGCCCCCATCGTCATGCGGAGGTAGGCTCCCGAATCGCCCTTCGACTTCATGAGATTGCGGGTCGCTTTATAAAGAAAGAGCCGAGACGACTCGACGTGATGCCCGAACGACTTCCGCTCGTAGTACTCGATGATGCCGGCCCCGGCTTGGGCCGTGCACGACCCGAGGGCGCCCTGGTCCTCGACCGGCGAGGCCCAGGGACGCAGATCGACGGAGGCCGCAAGCCGCGGACGACGCTTGCCATCCGCCGGCGCGAACATCACGCCGGTCGGGGCCAGGATCGCGCGGATGTCCCGCGTCTCCTCGGTGTAATCCCGGAAGTCCGGCAGATCCGGGATCCATCCCAGGCCGTGCGCTTTCGTTTCGTTCATTTGTCCCCTCCTTTCTGAAGGCTCTTAATTGCGATTACGCAAACCGTCCCGTGGGGTTTAGCGGCATCGGACGCCCCGTGGGGGCGAAGCTGTGACCGCCGATGAGCGCTTTGGAGCGGCGGGCACGGACGGGGGTGACGCCGAGGGACGTGCCGATCCGGAGCCGGACTAGGGACAGGCTCCAGGCGGGGACGCCCCTCCGCCGGGATCGGCCATTGGGGCCGCGGCCGGGACCGTCCCCCGGAAGGCGGGGGGGAAATCATCCCTGGAATCATCTAAAGGGGTGATTGACCACTATAGGGGGTGAGAAAAAAATAGTGTTATGCGAAAGCGATCGCCGTCCGAACGTGTGTCCGGCGGGCCCGTGGGGCCCTGTGACCGGAGGTCCGGCGGCAGGACGCCGTAAGAAATGGCCATGAAAAAGATCCTCATCATCGATTACGACCAGAATTCCCTGGCTTCCCTCCAAGGGATCTTCACCGGGCAAGGCTACCAGGTCGTGACCGCGGCCGACGGACAGATCGGATGGGACAAGTACAACAAAGAATCCCCCGACCTCGTCCTCATGGAAGCCATGCTGCCCAAGGTGCACGGCTTCGAGCTCTGCCAGAGGATCACCTCCGAGCGGAACTCGCAGGCGACGGTCTTCATCATGACCGGGGTCTACAAGGACCGCGTCTACCGGACCGAAGCCCTGCGGACCTACGGGGCCTCGGAGTATTTCGAGAAGCCGCTCAAGATGGCCGAGCTCCTGGCGTCGGTCGAGGCCGTCCTCGGCAGGCCCGGACCCCGGCCCACGGAAGAGAGGCCGGCCGCCGAGCCGCCGGCCCCGGCCAAGTCCGTCCGCGATATCCGTCCGGAGCCCGCTCCGGCCGAACCGCGGAAGCACGAGAAACCGAAATCCGACGACAGCATCTTTTCCCTCCCGGACGACCTCGACCGTCTGAGCCGGGAGATCCCCAAGACCCGCAAGCCCGCTCCGGCGCACCACCTGCCGGCGGCCGAACCGCGCCTCGAGGCGCTCGCCGACGAGCTTCTCAAGACGGTCGGGATCGAAGCGACCGCGCACAAAACGGTCCATGCGAAGCCCGGGAACGGGAATGGGAACGGCAACGGCAACGGCAATGCTGACATTGACAAGTTCCTGAAATCCGCCCTGGCCGATCTCGACCTCAGCAGCGAAAAGGTCAAAGTCCCGAAGACGGCTCCCTTGCCTCCCCCGCCGGTCGAGGGAGAGCCTCTGCCGACGGCCTCCCGGGCCGCGGTCCCGGATCTGAAACCGACGTCGCCGGCCCCGTCTCACTCCGAACCGCACTTCACCCCGCCGGCGACGACGGACATGAAGAACTTCCTGACGCCGGGAGATCCCGGGTCCGATGTTTCGCCCTTCTTCAGGCCCGAAAAGCCGAAGCCGGCCAGGCCGTTCGAGAGGCCGGAAAAGAAAGTCGCGCCGGCCCCGGAGCCCGTGCGCCGCGAGACGCCCCCCCGTGAGCCCGTAACGCACGAGCCGGTACGGCGCGAGCCCGTCCGCCCGGAACCCGTCAGGCACGAACCGGTCCCGCGCGAGCCCGCGAAGCACGAGCCCCTGCCGCACGAATCCAAGAACCGGGAAGCCAACGTCATCGCTTCGACCGAAATCTTCCAGAGCGTCGCCGGACCGGAGCCAAAGAAGGGCTTTCCCAAGCTCATCGTCATCGGCCTCGGTGTCGTCGCTCTGGCCGCCCTCGGGTTCATCCTCCTGCGGCCCAAGCATGCCCCCAAGGTCGCGGCGAACCCTCAGGAGTCCTCGCAGACCCTGAACCAGGACATCGTCCCGACCCAGCCGTTGGAGGAAGCTCCCGCGCCGGTCGTCAAGCCCGCGCCGACAAAGCAAAAAGCCCAGCCCCAGACCAAGCCGGCCGATTCCAACCAGGCCGGGGCCGAGGCGATCCTGCCGGCCGGACCTCCGGCGGCCGCCCTGCCGATGCCCGGGAAGGATCTCGGAGCCGGGTCGGGGAATGGCCGGACGACTGCCGGCCCGAGCCCGTTCCAGGCCGACCCGCAGGCGACGAAGGCCGAAGAGACGGCCTCTCCGGCGACGAAGACGGTCGCGGATCCTCCTCCGACCACGGCTGTCGAATCCGGAACGGCATCGAACCCGGAGACCTCCGCCCCCTCACCGGCACCGATCGTGACCCCGCCCAATGAGGGCGACCTCGTCGAGCTCGGCTCGGTCACGGAACCGCCCAAACTCCTCAAGGCCGTCGACCCGGTCTACCCGCAGACGGCCCAGCGGATCGGCCGGGGAGGCGCGATCACAGTCAACGCCCTGATCGACGAGAAGGGGAACGTCATCGACACGGGCATCCTCAAGGGCATCCAGGACGACAAGGGCCTCGGCCGGGCCGCCGAGATCGCCGTGAAGAAGTGGAAATTCCAGCCGGCCCGCAAGTACGGCGTCGCCGTCAAGGTCTGGAAATCGTTCATCATCGCATTCAAGGCCGACGCGAAACCGGCCAGCACGATGAAATAAAGGAGCGGCAAATGGGTCTCAGCAAGGAACAAGAAGATCTCTACAAGAAGACGATGGCCGAGGTGAAGCACCAGCTGGAGCACCTCGACGAGGAAGTTGAGAAGGAACTCCAGAAGGTCCGCAAGCGTTTGGCCGAGCTCCAGGATTCCAAGAAGTCGCTCAAGATGGTCTACGAAGGCACGGCCAAGCTCCTCGGCATCGAGCTGGAGTCTGAGGAAGAATCCGGCGACGAGTCCGCCTCGATCGCCAAGATGTGAGGCGCCGGCTCCCCCGGCCCCTCGAAGGCCGCCTCCGCGGCCGCCGTCCCGCCCCTCTCTTCCCGCTTCGGGATTGACTAACCCCCGGGGCTTTGGTGTAAACTCGCGTCGGGATGTTCGTACTCCTAGGGATTTTCTTCGGCTTGCTGGCCTCCGTGCCTCTCGGCCCGATCAATTTCTTCGTCGTCTCCCAGGCGCTCAAGCGGGATTTCCTCCACGGGCTCATGGCCGGCATGACGGCCGCTCTTCTCGACGCGACGTTCTGCTTCGTCTCGCTGGCCGGGTTCTTCAAGGTCAAGCTGAATCTCCCCGCCTACTCCATGTCCGTGCTGAAGGCCGTCGCGGCGGTCATCATCTTCCTGCTCGCCCGCAAGCTCATCCAGGACTCACGAACATTCGACATCCCCCAGGACCGCGATAAGGTCCCTTCGCCTTCGACCAAGCCGATCCTGGGCGTCGTCCTCCTCTACGTCACGAATCCGACCCTTTACATGTACTGGATCTTCGTGGCCGGGACCGTGACCGGCCACAACCTTCTCGGCCAGAACATCGTCCGCTACGGCACCTGGACGGCCGTCGGCTTCGCCATCGTCGTCGGGCTGAGCTCGCTCGCCTGGTACCTCGGCCTGGTCCGTTTCATCTGCTATCATCAGCGCCGCATCAAGCAGGAGACGTTCCGGAAGATCCTCTTCTACCTCGGGCTGGCCTTGGGCGCCGTGGCCCTCTACACCCTGGTCAGGGTCTTTATCTGACCCTCCATGACCAAGCGTGAGCGGGTCGAGCGAACATACGCCTTCGAGCCCGCCGACAAGCCGCCGTTCGTCCCCGCGATCTACGAGCACAAGGCCCGTCTGATCGGCCGGTCGCCTTCGGAGGTCTGCCGCAGCCTCGACCTGCTCCTCGAAGCGCTGGACAAGGAGCTCGAGGTCTACGACCCCGACGTCCTGACGGTCGGCGTGGACGTCTACAACGTCGAAGCCGAGGCCGTCGGCTGCGAAGTCCGCTACTTTGGCAGCGCCCCCGACGTCCCGGCCGTGGCGGCGCCGATCCTCAAGGGACGGGGCGGGCTTGACGGGCTCCGCCGTCCCGACCCGGGCCGGGACGGCCGGATGCCCCTGCTCGTCGAGGCGGCGGCCCGGCTCGAGCGGGCGGTGGGGAGCGGTCTCATCGTCCGCGGCGCCGTGACTGGCCCCTTTTCGCTGGCGTGCGCCCTGGCGGGGACCGAAGAGGTCCTGGTCGCCACTCTCGAGGACCCTGGCTTCGTCCGCGACCTCGTCGCTTTCTCGGCGCGGGTGACGGTCGATTTCGGAACGGCGTTCCTGGAAAAAGGCGTCGAACCCGTCCTGTTCGACTCCAAGGCCTCGCCGGGCGCGGCCTCGCCGCGTGTCTTCCACGAGTTCGTCCTTCCGGCCTATCGCGACCTCGTCATGCCGGAGCTGCGGCGGGCCGGAGCGCGGACCCTGCCGCTCATCATCGGCGGCGATACGACGCCCATCCTCGAGGACCTGCTCCAGACCGGCGCCGGCCAGCTCCTGTGCGACGCGGGAGCCGACCTGGCCCTTTTCGCAAAAAGGTGCAAGGAGGAACGGCGGGCGCTCAGGGCGAGCGTCGACGCGAGGCTCGTCCATACCGGGCGGCCGGGCAAGATCCGGGAAGAGGCGCGGGGCATCCTCCATCAGATGGTGGGCCAGCCCGGTTTTCTCTTTGGTTGCGGCGTCGTCGCCTATGACTGCGATCCGCGGAACGTCATCGCGCTCCGCGAAGCTCGCGACGAGTTCGCCCGGTCTTAGCCGCGGACTGCGATCGACGACGATGCCGCGGCCAGTCCGTCCCCCTTGCGTTTGACGAGGGCTTCGACCTTGGCGGAATCGACGGCCGTCGTTGTTCCGACGCCGGTCGCGCACACGGCCCCGCAGGCCGAAGCATAGATCAGGATGTCCTGCCAGTCCGCCGGCGTGAGATCTCCGGCGCGGCGGCCCCGCGAGAGGATCCGGTGGAGCTTGAGCATGATCCCGGCCGAAAAAGCGTCTCCCGCCCCCGTCGGGTCGACGACCCGGATCTTGAAAGCGGGAAAACGCAGGATCGCTCCGCCCACGGCCGCGACACAGCCCTCTCCCCCGAGGGTCACCAGGACGTTCTTCGCCCCAAGCTTGCGGATAGCGGCCGCCGCCCGGACCGGGTCGCGCGCTCCGACGAGCGAGGCGGCCTCGTCGCCGTTGCAATGGAAGACATCCGTCAAGGGCAGGGCCCGGCGGAGAAAGGACCAGCTCTTGCCGTAGGGGCTGACGACGTCGACGAAGGTCAGGGCGCCGAGCCGCCTGGCCCGGCGCAAGACGGAGGGCAAGCCGGCATCGAACCGGCCGAGAAGGCCGACCCCACCGGCGTAATAGATGAGCGGCCGGTGCCGGTCGAGCAGGCGCAGGACCGGAGCGGCAATCATCTCAATGTTCGCGCCGGGATCGGCATGATAGCGCCGGTCCTCGCCTCGGGCGACGAGAATGAGGTCGAGCGAGGTCGGCGCCTTGCGGGAGAGAACGCGCTCGACCCGGATCCCCTGTCCGCCCAGATGCGCGGCCAGGAATTCTCCGAAAACGTCGCGGCCGGTCGGAAAGACGACCTTCAGCCGGGTTTTGGGAAGGCCCAGCCGGATGAGGTCGGAGGAGACGTTGCAGGCATGCCCTCCGATCGACGGCCGCACGGAGCAGAACGCCAGCTCGCCGGGACGGGCCACCCGTTCGAGCCCGCTCCCGATCAGGTCGACGACGGCGATGCCACTGACGAGGACCACCTGATACCCCTTCCCCGGTCCTAGGCGAAATGGATCTTGAGCTGGCCGATCCTTCGGCCGATGTCGATCCGGCCGCGGCATCGGGCGACACAGGAAGCGCACGAAGCGCAGCCGTCGAGCCCGCGGCCTGCGGGCAGGCTCTCGAGGGTCGCCCGGGCCTGGAAGACATTGGGATAGCGGAGGTACATATGGGCCCGCATGAGCGTCGGCGTGTCCACCCCGGCGGGACAAGTGCTGCGGCAGCCGCCGCACTGCACGCAATGGGCCATGGCCAGCCGGATCTTGCGGTCCGCGAGGAATGTCTTCTCCTCGTCCGTCAGGGTCAGGTCCCGGGCGACGGAAACGTCTTCCTCGAGCTCGCGGAAGTTCGTGAAGCCGGGCACGGCGCAGGCGAAGGCTTCGTTGCGAAGGACCCATTTGAGGACGGCCGTCTGGACGATGGAACCGCTGTAGAAAGCCTGCTGGTCGGGCGGCAGCTCGTCCTTGTACCAGGACTGCATGCATTGGGTCTTCATGGCCACGAGCCCGATGCCCTTGGCCGCGGCCGCGCCGAGGGACGCCTTCAGCCGTTCGTCGTCCTGCATGGCGTAGTTGTAGGCCACCAGGAGGACGTCGTAGGCGCCCGAACCGATCGCTTCGTCGATGCAGGCGGCCATGTTCTGGTGACAGGAGAAGCCGACGAAGCGCGCTTTCTTCTGATCCTTGAGAGTCCCCAGAGCGTCCAGGAAGCCGGGCCGCTTGATATCCTCGACGTTGCTGACGTCGTGGATGTAGAGGATGTCGACATAATCGGTCTTGAGCCGTTTCAGACTGCCCTCGAAAACCCTGACGAAAGCGTCCTTGAGGGCCACGGGCGAAAGGCTCTCCCTCTGGGCGGGCGGGATGGCCACCTTGGTGGCGATGACGGCCTTCGACCGGGCGTTGAGGTCGGCGAGGACCGTGCCGACCATCTCCTCGTTCTTGCCGCGCCAATAGCCGGCGGCCGTATCAAAATGGCGCATGCCCAGTTCGTAGGCCCGCCGGACGAGATCGGGGTTGTCGGCGTTCATGACGCCCATGTTGACGATGGGCAGGAGGATCCCGGTCTTGCCGAGGGCCCGGCTGACCAGGGGCTTTTCTTTTGGCGTGATGGCCGGCGCCGGACCGGGCGAAGCCTCGGAGCCGCTCGACTGCGGCTTCTTGGCGCAGCTCAGGAAAGTCGCCGCCCCGGCGCCGGCGAGCGTCTTGGTGAGAAAATCCCTGCGGTTGAACGTTTTGCGCGACGGCGTCATGATCGACTCCTTTCCCGAAGATCGGGGACACGACCCTTGAGCACATCTCCTCCGGGCCGAGCCCGGCCCCGCGGGGGATATCCCCGTTTCAGGCTATTTTATCCAACTCGGGCCCGGAAGCCAACCCGTTCGAGTGAACCTTCCGCCCCGGCCGTCCGTATACATAAGCGAGGAGACGGTCGATGTCCAAATTCTTTTTATGGCTCATCCTGCTCATATTCTGCTGGCCCCTGGCCCTGCTGGCTCTGTTGCTGTTCCCGATCGTCTGGCTCCTGCTCATCCCCTTCCGGCTCCTGGGCATCACCGTGAGCGCCGTCCTAGACCTGTTCAAGGCCGTGATCACTCTTCCGGCCCGCTTGCTCCGCGGGCCGGGCCGGACCTGACCCTCCGCCTTTTCGGGGCGGTTGCTTTCAGCCCCGCCAACTCCCTATAATCGTCCCGATGGAAGTCCGGGAACATTTCTATGCGGACGACCCCGCCCGCGGCCCCGCGGACGGGAAGACGACACTCCGCGACGTCGAATATTTCTTCCTCGGGAACGGCCTCGTCCAGGCCGCTGTCCAGATCGCTCCAGCCGGGAACGCGACACCCGTCGGCCTGCTCATCATGGATCCCGATCGCCTCGGACCCAAACGGGCGGCCCTGAGCTTTGACCAGACTGCCGGGATCGCGGCGACGGCGCTGTCGATCGTGGATCGCGGCGCGGTCCACGCCGCCCGGGCCGGCGCCGTGCGGGCGGGCTGGGTCCGCGGATCGCGCGATCCGCGCGTCGAGGTCGTCTGGCAGAGCGGCCCGTATCGCGTCACGGAGCTCTTCTTCTGCCCCGAAATGAAAAAGCCGCGGCTCCTGCGCCAGGTCACGGTGACGAGGCCGGGGGCGGGCGCCTCCAGAGCGCGCTTGAAAACAGGCCTGAAAGGGCGGACGATCGAAACCGGATTGGCCTTCCGGGGACGGACCGCGGCTCCGGTCGTCTTCGAGTATCGCCTCGCGGTTCAAGACGGGAAACCGGAGGCGCGGATGCGGCTCGGATCCGATCCGGGCGCCCCGACTCCGGCCTCCGCCTACTGGGAGAATACGGCGTCCTGCCGCTTTCATGATCCCCTCCTCGACCGTTTCTTCGACGCGTCCAAATTCCAGCTCAGGGCCACGGTCGCGGCGTCGGGACGGCTCGACGGCAGCGTTTGGCAATACAACCTCGAATGGGTCCGCGACCAGGCGTTCGTCGCCATGGCCCTGGCCATGTCCGGGCAAATCGGGCCGGCCCGGACGATCCTGGCCCGCCTTCTCACCGATTTCGTCAGCGAGGAAGGCGCCACGTTGGATTCGAGCAGTTTCCGGCCCCTCGAGGAGAGCGAAGTCGATCAGAACGGCGTCCTGCTCTTCGCCCTGGAATCCTATCTCAACTGGACCGGGGACGAGGACCTCATCCGGGCCCATTGGGACAGGATCGACAAGGTGGCCGCCTTCCCTCTCCGGCGGGAATTCCGTCACGCCGCGTCCGGGCTCCTGGTCAATCGCCGCGAGTTCTGGGAGCGGCACGATGCTTACGGCGTCCTGCCCGGCATGGAGCTGGCCCACCAACTTTTTGTGGCCATGGGCCTGCGCGCGGCGGGGCGCCTGGCCGCGCGTCTCGGCCGGACCCGCCAATCCCTCGAGTGGACCGAAGCGGGCATGGGCCTGCGCCGGGCCATGCTCAAGGACCCGGGGTTTGCGCTCGTCGACGCGGGGATATTCATCAAGCGCCGCGGCCTCGACGGCAAGGTCCAGCGGGACATCCGGCCGGATCCCGGCTCGACTCTGCCTCAAGACGCCCCTCTTTTCGGCCCCGGACCGCATCTTCTCGACCCCGACACCTCGGCCGTGCTGCCCATCGCCTGGGAGTTCGTCGACCCGGAAAGCCGGCTGTCCCTCAAGACCCTCGCGTCCATGGAGACGCTCTGGAATCAGGGCTGGACCGGCGGCGGATACGGCCGCTACAACGTGAGCTCCGAGCCCGACTCGCCCGGTCCCTGGCCGTTCGCTTCCGTCTTCGTCGCCCGGGCTGCGCTCGAAGCGGGCCGACCGCGGACGACGCGCCGTGTCCTCGACTGGCTCGGCCGGGTTCCCGGCCCGCGTCCCGCGTCATGGTTCGAGTTCTACGGGCCACGGCCCGTGCCGCCCTATCCCCAGGTCGGGATCATCCCCTGGACCTGGGCCGAGCTCATCTTCCTCTTCGTCCACCACATGCTCGGCATCAGGCCCGGAGAGGAATTCCTCGGCCTCCAGCCCAAGCTCATCCCCGGAGTCGAGCGGATGGAGGGCGACCTGCCGCTGCGGGGCGGACGTCTCGAGCTCGATGTCCGCCGGGCCCGCCGCGGCGAGGAGCCCGGGTTCAAGATCGGCGGCCGCCGGGTCCCCTACCATCGCTACGGCCTCGGGATCGAGCTTCCCCGCAAGTTCGACCGCATCGCCGTCCGCGCCATCATCCCCTGAGAAAGGACACCCATGCCCGCAAGAAGGATCCACCTTGTTTCGAACGCCCACCTCGATCCCGTCTGGCTTTGGGAATGGCAGGAGGGCGCCGGCGAAGCCCTGTCCACATTCCGCCAGGCGGCCGAGTTCTGTGAGACGCGCAAAGACTACGTCTTTTGCCACAACGAGGCCGTGCTCTACGAGTGGGTCGAAGCGTACGAGCCGGCGCTCTTCCGCCGCATCCGCAAGCTCGTCCGCGAGAAGAAGTGGCACATCATGGGCGGCTGGTACGTCCAGCCCGACTGCAATATGCCGAGCGGCGAGTCCTTTGTCCGTCAGGCCCTTCTCGGCCGGCGCTACTTCGCGGAGAAGTTCGGCGTCGAGCCCCGGACGGCGGTCAACCTCGATCCCTTCGGCCATACCCGCGGTCTCGTCCAGATCCTGGCCAAGAGCGGCACCAGCGCCTACCTCTGCTGCCGGCCAGGCAACCGCGAGTGCCCCCTGCCGAGCGATGAATTCGTCTGGGTCGGCTACGACGGCTCGGAGGTCCTGGCCAATCGGGCCTCGGCCCATTACTGTTCGGTCGGCGGCCGGGAGCGCGAGCGGCTCGAGAAGTGGCTGGCCGACAATCCCGGGAGCGACCTGGTCATCCATCTCTGGGGCATCGGCAACCACGGCGGCGGCCCGTCGCGGAAGGACCTCGACGATCTGGCGGCTTTGGCCAAAGAGCGGCCCGACCTCGAGCTCGTCCACTCGACGCCCGACGCCTATTTCGCGGAGCTCGAGGGACGGCGGGCAGATCTGCCGCGCCGGGAAAAGGACCTCAACCCCTGGGCTGTCGGCTGCTATACCTCCATGTCCAGGGTCAAACAAGGCCACCGGCGTCTCGAGAACGAGCTCTACTCGGCCGAAAAGATGGTGACGACGGCCTGGCTCCAAGGCCTCATGCGCTATCCCGAGGCGGCGCTCGAAGAGGTCTTGCGCGACCTGGCCTTCGTCGAATTCCACGACATTCTCCCCGGCTCGGCCATCCCGGCCGGAGAAGATGGGGCCTTGCGGATGATCGGTCACGGACTCGAGACGCTTTCGCGGCTCAAGGCCCGGGCCTTCTTCGCCCTGGCCGCGGGCGAGCCCAAAGCGGCGGTGGACGAGATCCCCATCTTCGTCTTCAATCCCCACGCGTGCACGGTGAAGGCGCTCGTCGAATGCGAGTTCGAGCCCTGGGAGCCGAACTTCGAGAAAACCCATTGGGCTCCGAGGGTCTACGCCCGGGGCAAAGCGCTGCCCTCACAGGCCGAGAAGGAAGAGAGCAATATCAGCCTCGAGTGGCGCAAGCGCGTCGTCTTCGAGGCCGAGCTCGCCCCCGGCCGGCTGAACAGGTTCTCCTGCCGGCTGGAGAGGGCGACAGGCAAGCCCGAGGCCCGGGTCGTCGATAAGGACGGCTTCATCACCGTGAAGACGGCCGACCTCACGGCCGCGGTCAACCTCCGGACAGGACTACTCGACATCTACAACGCCGGCGGGATCGACTTCCTTGAACCTGGAGCGTTCTCGCCTCTCGTCATCCGCGACAACGCCGACCCGTGGGGCATGAAGGTCCGCAGCTTCCGGGCCGTGGCCGGGAGCTTCGCCGCGGCGACTCCCGAACAGGCGGCCCGTTTCTCCGGCATCCGGGAAGGCGGGCTCGAGCCT
>JADGNU010000228.1 GCA_017883305.1 Candidatus Aminicenantota bacterium
AAGTTGGTCAGGTCGAAAAAACGTGAAATTGGATATTCCCATGGACTTCTTTTTGTGGCACATTAAGAATGGCAAAATGATCAGAGGAGGTTTCGAATGATAAGTTCCCCGAATGCGAACACGCTCAAAATGATGGGGCGGAGGGATTTCGGAAGGAAACTCGTGGGCGGCTTCGCGCTCGGCAAGATCTTTTCGGACAGTCTCAATCGCTCCGTCTACGAGCAGATGGCCGCCTGGGATAAGAAGGGCCTCGACCAAGAAGCCCCCGACGGCGCCTATTGGGATTTCGTCACCAACCAGTATATGCTCGAGCCCGGACTCACGATGATGAACAACGGGACGGCCGGAGCCATGCCCCGCGTCGTGTTCAACACCCTGGCGGAGTACTTTCAGATCCAGGCCGCCAACCCGTTCAAGTGCTACTCGACTTTTGACGCCTACCGGGAAGAGGCGCGCGTCAGGGCCGCACAGTTCATCGGAGCCCTTCCTGAGGAAGTCACTCTCCTCAGAAACACCACCGAGGGCCTGAACATCGTCGCTTACGGACTGGACATGCAGCCCGGAGACGAGGTCCTCATGAGCAACTTGGAGCACCCGTCGGGCATCTTCCCCTGGAAACTGAGGGAAAAACGGTACGGGATCAAGATCAAAGAGGTCGCGATCAACACGCCGCCTCGCAGCAAGGACGAAATCCTCACAGCCTTCAGGGACAGCATCACGACGCGGACCAAGGTCATTCTGATCAGCCATGCCGTTTACAAAACCGGGTTGATCGCCCCCCTAAAGGACATCTGCAGCCTGGCGAAGGATAAGCACGTCCTGGTCTGCTCGGACGGCGCCCACTGCATCGGGATGCTCAACCTCGACATGCACGACCTGGGAGTCGATTTCTACGCGAATAGTGGATACAAGTGGCTCGGCGCGCCCACGGGCACAGGGATCTTCTACGTCAGAAAGGAGGCGCAGAAAGACCTTTGGCCGAACATCGTCGAGGCCGAATGGGAGAATCCTGCCGCAGGCGCCCTCAAGTATAGTCACGTGGGGCGGATCGCCGATCCGCTGCCGATCGCCCTCGGAGAAGCCATCCACTTCCAGACGAACATCGGCAAACCCAGGATCGAACGGCGGATCAAGACCCTCGCCGCTTATCTCAAGGAGGAGGCCTCCAAGATCCCCAACGTCCAGGTGTTGACTCCCATGGACCCCGAATTGAGCGGCGGCCTGACCGTCCTGGGACTCCAAGGCATGAGAAACGACCAGTTCGCCAACTATATGCTCGAAAAATATAACCTCGTCATCGCCCGCACCTTCAACGAGCGAAACGCCATACGGGTCTGCACGCACATTTTTATTTCCTACAAACAGATCGACATACTTCTCGAGGGGCTGAAAGCCGTCTACGGGAAAAAATAGGACTTGGCGTTTATAAAACACACTAACGGGAGGTTAATATGCGCCGTTCCACGACGAATCTTCTCATCGTCGGGCTCGTCCTTGGAGCGTCACTGATCCCTCGCGGACACGGAAGTCAGGTTCAAACGACTGCCGTGGCCATTACGACAAAAGAGATTATTACCATGCCCGGGCTTAAGACCAATGGACTGCCATTCAGTTCGGCGGTAAAAGTCGGGAACATGATGTTTATCTCCGGAGTCATAGGGACCGACGTGAAGACGAACACCCTCGTTTCCGATGACGTGGCCGACCAGACCCGGGTCTGCCTCGAAAAGCTGAAGTCCGTCATCGCCAAGGGAGGCATGGATCTCGGCGACGCCGTAAATTGCACGGTGTATTTGACCGATATCAATGACTACGACGCGATGAATAAAGTCTACGGAACCTATTTCCCGGCAGATCCTCCGGCGCGTGCCTGCGTCCAGGTCGCCAAGCTCGTCCGGGGAGCAAAGGTGGAAATCTCTCTTATCGCGACGAAAGCCAACTCGAAAAGATGACCCTTGAGAACGCTTGCGGCCGGCACCGATGCCTCTGACCGGTCCGGCGGCCTGACGACCGCGTTTCTCAACGGAGTAAGAACGATGACCAAAATCGGCATTATCATCTGTGGCCGCTACGAGAGCTGCGGCGGCGGGAAGTGCTTCCGGGCACTCCGCGAGCGCGCCGGCGCCTTCGCCGCTTATCCCAAGGAGGAGCCTGTCGAGCTCGTCGGCTATTCGACCTGCGGCGGCTGTCCGGGCGGGAACGTCGAATACGTTCCAGAGGAAATGATCACGAACGGCGCCCAGGTTATCCACTTGGCCACGTGCCTCGTCGTCGGCTACCCCCCATGCCCCCAGATCCGGGAGTTTAAGGAATTCATCCAGGCCCGCTACGGTGTTTCGGTCATCGTCGGCACCCATCCGATTCCTCTGAAATACATGAAGGTCCACGAGCAGCTGGACTTTTGGAAGAAGATGGGGATGGAGGGGATTGCCGGGGCCCTGATGAAGGAAGACGCGAAGACCATGGAAGCTTACGACTGACATCTCTGGATAACAGTTAAGTACGGCGGCAGGCGGCATAATGCGGTGTTCGTCGTCCCAAAAAGCCCGCCTCGGGAGGTTGAAATGTCGAACCGAGTCTATTTGAGTAGCATCTCTATTGGGGCCCTCGCCCTGATCCTTACGGCCGCAGTCATCCCCACTACTCCCCTCTCGGCGCAGTCGAAGGCCCGGCAGCCGGCCGCGAAGGAGCTTGACCCTTACGCCGGCCTGTCCCTCGGCGCCTTCAAGCTCAGGTCCATCGGGTCAGCGCTGACGTCGGGCCGCGTCTCCGACCTGGCCGTCCGGCCCGGAAAGCGGGATGAATTCTATGTCGCCGCGGCCTCGGGCGGCGTCTGGAAAACTGTCAATGCCGGGACGACGTTCAGCCCGGTTTTCGACGCCGAAGGCTCGCATTCCATCGGCTGCGTGACCATCGACCCCCGGGATCCCAACAACGTCTGGGTTGGAACGGGCGAGAACGGCAACCAGCGCTGCGTGACCTATGGCGACGGCCTCTATAAGTCCGTGGACGCCGGCGCTTCCTGGACGAATGTCGGCCTGAAGGACTCCGAGCATATCGGCATGATCGCCGTCGATCCCCGCGACTCAAACGTCGTCTACGCCGCGGCCTATGGCCCCTTGTGGAGACCCGGCGGGGAGCGCGGCCTCTACAAGACGACTGACGGCGGCAAGACCTGGACGGCCGTCCTGACCATCGACCAGGACACCGGCGTCTGCGAGGTCCACCTCGATCCGCGCAACCCCGACGTCCTCTACGCGTCGGCCCATCAGCGCCGCCGCCATGTCTTCTCCCAGATCGGCGGCGGCCCGGGATCGGCCGTCTACAAGTCAACGGACGCGGGCAGGACCTGGGAAAAGATCGTCAATGGATTTCCCGCCGGGGACCTCGGACGGATCGGTCTAGCCCTTTCCCCCGTCGTTCCGAATCTCATCTATGCCATCGTCGACGCCCAGGAGGACAAAGGCGGCTTCTACCGGAGCGTGAACGGCGGCGCCTCGTGGGAGAGGAGAAGCGGCTACTTCTCGAGCGGGAACTACTACCAGGAGATCTTCTGCGATCCCAAGGACCCGGGGCGAGTCTACGCTATGGACATCGTCCTCGGCGTCACCGACGACGGCGGAGCGACCTGGAGACCCCTCGGCAGCGAGAACAAGCATCCCGATTCCCATGCCTTCTGGATCGACCCCGACGACACGGACTATTACCTGGACGGCAACGACGGCGGCGTTTACGAGTCGTTCGACCGAGGCCGGACCTGGAAGTTCATGCCCAATTTGCCTCTGACCCAGTTCTACAAGGTCGCCGTCGATTACGACCTGCCCTTCTACAACATCTACGGCGGGACACAAGACAACGGCAGCTTCGGCGGGCCGTCGCGCACGACGAGCGCCCGCGGCATCGTCAACGCCGATTGGTACTCCACCCAGGGCAGCGACGGCTTCGAGTCGGCCGCCGATCCCGAGGATCCCAACATCGTCTACGCCCAGTCCCAGTATGGCGACCTGGTCCGGTACGACAGGAAAAGCGGCGAGTCCACGGGCATCCAGCCCAAGCCGCGCCGGGGCGAAGCGGAATACCGATGGAACTGGGACTCGCCTCTCTTCGTCAGCCCCCATTCGCACACCCGCCTCTATCTCGCCGCCAACAAGGTCTTCCGCAGCGACGACCGGGGCGACTCGTGGACGGTCATCAGCGACGACCTGACCCGGAGGATCGACCGCAACACGCTCGAGATCATGGGCCGCGTCTGGCCCCTGGGCGCCTTGGCCAAGAGCCTCAATACCTCACCCTACGGCAACATCGTCGCCCTGGATGAGTCGCCGGTCGCCGAGGGCCTTCTCTACGTCGGGACCGACGATGGCCTCATCCAGGTGACCGAGGACGGCGGCGCGAACTGGCGCCGCATCGACAAGTTCCCAGGCATCCCCGACATCACCTACGTCAACGACATCATCGCCTCGCATCACGACCGGAACACGGTTTACGCCGCCTTCAACAACCACGAGCGGGGCGACTTCAGGCCCTACATCCTCAAGAGCACCGACCTCGGCCGGACCTGGACCTCGGTCGCGTCAGATCTGCCCGAGCGAGGCTCGGTCTACTCTCTGGCCGAGGACCACGGCAGCAAGGAATTGCTCTTTG
>JADGNU010000229.1 GCA_017883305.1 Candidatus Aminicenantota bacterium
ACTCGCGGATGGCGATCTCCTGGGTGACGCTCGAAGATTCAACCAGGCCCAGATGGTTATTGCTGGCGCCCATCCCGGTGATGAGCGCGTGGACCGGGGCCCCTCGGCGGCGGGCCAGGCTCTCGCGCTCGATGACGATCATGCCTCCGCCTTCCCCCAGGACCATGCCGTCCCTTTCCGCATCGAAAGGACGGGAGGTCTCGCGAGGCGGCCGCGACCGTCCCGACAATCCGTAAAGAGCGCCCACGGCGGAGAATTCCAGGAAATGCAGATGGGTCAGATTGTCCTCGCCGCCGCCGACGATGGCGGCGTCGATGATGCCGTTGCGGATCATCTGCAGGGCGCTCCAAAGCGCGACCAGGGAGCTGGCGCAGGCGGCGGAGACCGCATAGCTGGGTCCCATGAAGCCATAGCGGTTGCAGATGAACCCGGCGGCGGTGCAGTTGAGCCGGCCCAGGAGGGTGGAGTCGTCCGGGGCCATGCGTCCGGACTTCACTTCCCGTTCGACGGCCTTTTCCTGATCCGCGGTGAGCGGCACGGCCCGCTGGACGGCCGAGACGATCTCGTGGACGTACTCCCTGATGATCATGTCGGTGAGAGTGCCGGCCGCCTCTCCGGAGTTCTGGGAGATGAGGACCGCGATGCGCTCGCGCGGGATCCCCGATTCCAGGAGTCCGGAGGCCCGGATGGCCTTTTGCGCCAGCCAGAGGGTGAGCCTGGTGGCCGAGGTCATGGTCCGGAAATCCTGCGGGGAGATCCCGAGCTCCTGGCGGGAGGCATGAAAGTCCACGAAAGCGCCCACCTGGCAGTAGGTCTTGTCCGTGACTCGAGGCCGCGGATCATAGAAAAGGCTGTGATCCCATCGGGCGGGCGGGACCAGGGTGATCCCGCTCTCCTTGGCCAGGCTTGCCGCCCAGATCTCCTCCGGACTCTGCCCCAAGGCATTGACGATGCTCATCCCGGTGATGGCGATCCTTTCGCCGGAGCCGCCGGCCGGGGAGACGCGGGCCGGCGCTTGTTCGACCCGCCGAGATGAAGGTCCGGCAAAGGGCTCAATGAGCGAAAGCGGACCTTCGGCCAGCTCGCGGTGCAGGGACGGCAGATCACGGACCTTGCCGATAAGGCCGGCGCAGGCCCCGCTCATGAATTGACCGCGTTCCCGACTCGCCTGCTCGTCGAGAGGCATCCCGCTCGATCTGTCGAATCCGCGGGCCGCGGCGAAGAGGCTCCCCGCGGCCATCTGTTCCATTTTCATCCGGAAGGACAGCTCGTCTTGGCGGCCGCTGGCGAACTCCCTCTCCAGAGCCAAGACAGTGGTCAGGCGCGGCGTCTTCAAGGAGCGCACCCGCAGTCCGGTGCTCTGGCCCGAAACAAGCGTCTCCCCGGGTTTCGATTCCACGATCATCCGTTGATAGAGGGCCGTCAGGGCGCCCGTTTCGACGATCTCCCGGGTGGCCAAATAGACCGTGCCCATCTGGATGGCATCCGCGCCGAGCACGGCGGCCATGAACGCGGTCCTTCGATCGAAGATCCCTCCCGCGATGATCACCCGACAGTCTCGGAACAGGGATGGCTTGCGCCGCTTGAGGTCCAACACGATCTGCGCCAGCGTCAACGTGCTGTGCCGTCCCACGTGGCCGCCGGCCTCGTACCCCTCGCAGACGACGAACCGGACGCCGGATTCGAGAGCCAGTCCCAGCAGGGCCTCATCCGGAGCGAGATAGGCGACCTCGATCCCGCACTCCAACAATTCTCTTGCGGGGGAGAGATCACCTCCGGCGATCCAGACAAAACGAGGGCGATGTTCCTTGATCCAGGCCAGTTGGGCTTCCAGGCAGGGGTTCTCCGTCAGGGAGACGACATTCACCGCATAGGGGTGCCCTGCCATGATCTCCGGCAGGCGTCCCAGCTTGCGGTCAAGGGTCTCCGCGTCCATCAAGCCGAGCGCGATGGTCGGCAAAGCGCCGGCCTCGGCGACCTTGAGGGCAAACTCGGGGATATCCGTGATGGAGGTCATCGCGCCCTGGACAAAGGGGTAGGTGATGCCCATCTCTCCGGCCACGGGGCTGCCCAGGAAACCGTCCTTCTTAAGCTCGGCCGCGCGGCTTGAGCTTCGGATCTCCGCCATGAAGGCCCGCACGGCCTTCTCGGTCCCGGTCCCAAAGCGCTCGGCAAAGGACGCCGCGAAGGCCGCCTCCACTCCCAGGGGGATGACCTCGGCCGGGGTGAAGCGGCTTTCCAGGGGGTGGACGGCTTGGGCGAGCACCTGGCTGACGAAGGAACGGCGGCTTTCCTCCGTGATCTCCGCTCCGCCCAACGAATCCTCGAGCGCCTTGATTCTTTTGAACGCCAGAGAGTTCCCCTTGTTGAAAAGGCGGCAAGGGATTTCGAGATCCAAGCCCGCCAACTCGGTGGAATCCGTGCGGAGTCTGGAAAGCCGGTCGCGTTGAAGGTCATCGATCGCGACGAGGTCCGTCAGCCAATGAACCGACTCGAAGACGATCCCGGAGGCGCCGGTGATCAGAAACGCCGCGGCGGCCTCCGGGGTGGAGACGCCGCCCCAGATCAGGATGTCGGGAGACTCCGAAATGGCCCTCAGGATCTTCCAGGCCGCCGCATAGAGGATCAGGGTCGTCTCGGCGCCCACGAATCCGGCGGCTTCGCAGCCTTTCAGAGCGATCGGCCCGATCCCCGGATGGTCTTTCGCGATCGCTTCGAGGAGTGCCAGGTCTCCGATGATCGGAACGCAGCGACGGTTCTCCGACAATTCCCCCAATCTTCGCAGCGAGACGGAAAGATCGCCGGCGGAAAACGGAGGCGTGAATTCCACCCATATGTCCCCGGCCCGGGTATCTTCCAGAAACCGTTCCAGCGACGGATCCAGCAGAGCGGAAGCGGAAATCTTGATATCACAGGCCAGGCCGGCGGGACGGGCCCCCGGCACGCAAGACGGTCCGGCTAGCGGTCCCGCCATGGAAAAATCGAAGATGGCCCGGGTCCCCGTTCGATGCGCCATTTGAGTCACCGGGGAGCCCATTTCCTCGGGCCGCCAAACAAAAGCGATGATGGGGGTCATAAAGACTTCCTGAAGAGGCGGTAGGTCTTGTATCTCCTTCCGCCGGCTTCCTCGATCAGCGCGTTGACCGCCTCGTTGTCCTCCAGGGTCCAGCCCATCTCCAGGTATTGGTATTTCTTCTTTTCTCTCACGACCTCGTAGATATGGTGGAAGGCCAGCATCGGGACACCGAGCTGCCGGTACTTCTCCTTGACCCCGAACATCAACAGCCGCACGCCTTTGATCTCCCGCCGGTACAGGAGCGCCTTCAGCAAGCCAACGAGGCCGATCCGCCCGTTGAAACGCTTGAGCAAGGGGTTGATATCCGGGAAGATCACGCAGACCGCCGCGGGCTCGTCCTCGTAATAGACGTAGAAAACCATGTCGGGATCCACGAAGCTCTTCACGTTCTTCTGGATGTCCCGCATCTCCTCATCGGTCAGGGGGACGAAACCCCAGTTCGCGGCCCAGGATTCGTTGTAGATCTTCCTGATCAGGGCAAACTCGGCCTCATAATCCTTGCGGCTGGGATGCCGGATGCGGATGCCTTGTTTTTGGGCTATCCGTCCGGCCAGACTGTCCATCCACTCGGGAAGCCGGTAGTCGCCGTCGATCAGGAAGGCGAACAAGTCCTTCTCTTTGGCGAAGCCGTACGATTCGACCAGCCTGGAGTAGTAAGGGGGGTTGTACGGCATCATCAACGCCGGCGCATATTCGAAGCCCTCGACGAGCAGCCCGATCTCGTTGTTGGCGGACGGGTTGAGCGGCCCTCTGAGGAAAGCCATGCCTTTCTGACGAGCCCACGTCTCGACGGTGGAAAAGAGGGCCGCGGCCGCCGCCGGATCGTCGGCGCATTCGAAGAATCCCCAAATACCCATCTGCTCGTGGTGGAATTCGTTGTTTCGGCGATCGATGATGCCCGCGATCCTGCCTACCGTCTCGGAGCCTCGCCGGGCCAGAAAAAGGGCGCGCTCGGAGAATTCCCAAAAGGGGTGACTGCGGGGATCCAGCAGCCGGCGAACTTCCTTCTTGAGCGGAGGAACCCATTTGGGGTATCCGGCATAGAGCTTCCAGGGGAGGTCGATGAAGTCCTTGAGGGCCGATCCACCCTCCGCGGGGATGATCTCTACGCCGGCCATCCCTGTTCCTTGTGAAAACCAGCCTTCACCGCGATTTCCTCCCGTTCATTATACCAGACGGATTGCCGGCGATCTTACTCCTCCCTGGTAGTTGATTAGTATTGGATTTTGCCCGCTGTTTGTCAACAATCCGGACAGCTCGTGCGCGCCGTTCTCTATCTCGGAGAGACGGCCGTCCGAGGAAGCGCGGCGTTCCGCGAACGCGTGACTGGATCATGAAGGACGCGGGGGTCGATCCTGAATAGGACCGCCGTCGCTATTCGGTGATCAGGCCCAGGACCGTCGACCGTCCCGGCTGTTCGGACTGATTGAGCCTGACCCGAGTCCAGATCTTGATGTCTTTTGAGATGTCGGGGTCCATGTTCGGTGGCATGGCGCCCCTCATTCCGGACGGTCCGCCCATGGCCCCGACGCCTCTGGCGCCGGGCACCCCGCCTCCGCCC
>JADGNU010000047.1 GCA_017883305.1 Candidatus Aminicenantota bacterium
CTCATCATGCCCTGGCACCCCCTGTTCGAGCGGGCGTCCGAGGACCGGCGGGGCGAGAAGAGAATCGGCACGACCTGCCGGGGCATCGGCCCGGCCTACGAAGACAAGGCGGCCCGACTCGGCGTCCGGGCCGGGGACCTGGCCGATTTGCGCGTTCTCCGCGAGAAGATCGCCGACGCCGTCGCCGCCAAGGAGCCCGCGTTCCGGGCCTTCGGCCTTCCTGCGCTCGACATCGAGGCCATCACCCGGGAGTACGCGGGCTGGGCCGAAAAGCTCGGGCCCTATCTTCGCGACGTCTCGGAGCTGCTTGACGAGCGGATGAAGCTCGGCGACCGCGTTCTCTTCGAGGGCGCCCAGGGGGCCCTCCTCGACCTCGATCACGGCACCTATCCGTTCGTGACCTCTTCGAGCTCGACCGCGGGCGGCGCTGCGACCGGGCTCGGCGTCGGTCCGCGGACGATCCACGGCGTCCTCGGCATCACCAAGGCCTACACGACGCGCGTCGGCTGCGGCCCGTTCCCGACCGAGCTCGATGACGAGATCGGCCGGACGATCGGCTCGCGCGGCGACGAGTTCGGGGCGACGACCGGGCGGCCGCGCCGCTGCGGCTGGTTCGACGCCGTGGCCGTGCGCTATGCCTGCCGCGTCAACGGCGTCGATCGGATCGCCCTGACCAAGCCCGACGTCCTGGCCGGCCTCGGCGACATCCCCGTCTGCACCGGCTACCGTTACAAAGGACGGCGGATCAAGAGCTTTCCGGCGGAGTCCTGGATCCTTGAAAAGGTCGTCCCCGAGTACCGGAAACTCCCGGGTTGGCCCGAGTCCCTCCACAGGGCGGCCGAACCCGCGTCCCTGCCGAAGACCTTCGTCGATTATGTGCGCGTCCTCGAGGACCTCGTCGAGACCAAGGTGGCCATCATCTCGACAGGTGTCGAACGCGGCGAGACCGTACTCCTCGAATCGGAGCTTCGGGGCCTGGTCGATGTGGCCAAGGTCAGGGCCGCGGCGGGCGCCTGACGAGGACGACGATGAAGGAGACCGCGGTCGGGCGCGTCGAGATCAGCCGCGCGGCCCTCGTCCATAACATCCGTGAATTCCGCCGGCTCATCGGACCCCGGAGGAAGTTCCTGGGCGTGGTCAAGGCCAATGCCTACGGCCATGGCATCGTCGAGATCGCCGGGATCGCCGTCGCCGAGGGTGTCGACTGGCTCGGCGTCAACTCCGTCGAGGAGGGCGCCGCGCTTCGCCGGGCGGGGATCGAGGCCCCCGTTCTCGTCCTCGGCTACTCGCCGCTCGCTTCGCTCGAAGAGGCCGTCGTCCAGGGGCTCCGCCTGACCGTCTATAACCGGGAGACCGTCGCCCGCCTGGCCGCCCTGGCCGGCCGGCTGCGAAAGACCGTCCGCGTCCACGTCAAGCTCGAGACCGGGACGTGGCGACAGGGCGTGCCGGCCAAAGACCTCACGGCCTTCGTCCGGGACATCCGCAGGCGGCCCGGCCTTGTCGTCGAGGGCCTCTCCTCGCATTTCGCCAACATCGAGGACACGACGAAGCACGATTATCCCCGCCGCCAGCTCGAGATTTACCGGATGGCCTGCCGGGAGCTCGAAGCCGCCGGCCCGCGCGTCCCGGTCAAGCACATGTCCTGCACGGCTTCGACCATTCTCTTTCCCGAGCCGGGTTTCAACATGGCCAGGGTCGGGATCGGGCTCTACGGGCTGTGGCCGTCCAAGGAGACCTACCTCTCCTGCCTGCTCGACCAGAAAGAGCTCCTGGCGCTCGAGCCGGTCCTGTCCTGGAGGACCCGGATCGCCCAGCTCAAGAAGGTCCCGGCCCGGGCCGATATCGGCTACGGCTGCACCTATCGGACGACCCGGCCCACCGTTCTCGCCGTAGTCCCCGTCGGCTATTTCGATGGCTATGACCGGGGCCTGTCGAACACCGCCCACGTCCTCGTCAAGGGGCGCCGGGCGCCCGTGCGGGGCCGGGTGGCCATGGACTTCTTCATGGCCGACGTCACCGACGTGCCGGGCCTGAAGCTCGAAGACGAGGTGACGCTTCTCGGCGCCGGCGGGCGCGAGCGGATCACGGCCGAAGACCTGGCCTCGTGGGCCGGCACGATCAGCTACGAGATCCTGGCCCGCATCAATCCTCTCGTTCCCCGGATCGTCGTCTAAACACTACTAATATTGTAGTCTTTATTGTATGATAGACAGGACGAGAGGTCGACCATGACGAATGAAGGCAAGATCAAGATCCTCAAGGACATCATCCGCGACCTTCATGCGGGCGGCGACATCGAGATCCTGAAGAAGCATTTCGCCGCGCTCGTTCATGATGTCTCCGGCGCCGAGATCGGGGCGATGGAGCAGCAGCTCATCGACGAGGGCCTGCCGGAGGAGGAGGTCCGCAAGCTCTGCGACCTTCACGTCAAGGTCTTCGAAGAGTCCCTCGACGCCCAGCCCGCCCCGGAGACGGTTCCCGGCCATCCCCTGCATACGCTGGCCGAGGAGAACAAGGCCGTCGCCCGGATCGTGGCCGAGGCCCGCGACGTCCTGGACCGTCTCAGGACCGCGTCGGGTCCGGACAGCCTCGCGGGCGGGAAGGAGCGGCTTTCGGAGCTCCTCGACGACCTCGCCCAGATCGAGAAGCACTATCTCAAGAAAGAGAACCAGCTTTTCCCCCGGCTCGAGGATAAAGGCATCCGCGGGCCGTCCAAGGTCATGTGGGCCGTCCACGACGATATTCGCGCCCACCTGAAGGACTTCCGGAGGGCCCTCGACCTCGACAATACCGAGCTCATCGTCCAGAACGGCCGTTGGGTCATCCAGGAGATCGGGGACATGGTCGCCAAGGAGGAGAAGATCCTGTTCCCTATGGCCATCGAGGCGCTGGACGCCTCCGATTGGGCCAAGGTCAAGAAAGGGGAGGAGGAGATCGGCTATGCCTGGATCGCTCCGGCGCCGGCTTGGGCTCCCGCGGTCCCGGGACCGGCGGCCCCTGCCGCCGCGCCCGGCCGCGAGGCGGGGACGATCGACCTCGACCGCGGCGTCTTGAGCGCCGAGCAGATCGACCTCCTGCTGACCCGTCTTCCGGTCGACATCACCTTCGTCGACGAGCATGATACCGTGGCCTACTATTCGGCGACGCCCGATCGGATCTTCCCCCGGTCGGCGGGGGTCATCGGCCGGAAGGTCCAGAATTGCCATCCGTCCAAGAGCCTCGAGATCGTCGAGAGGATCCTGCGGGCTTTCCGCTCCGGCGCCCGATCTTCGGCCGAATTCTGGATCGAATCGGGCGACAAGTTCCTTTATATCCGTTATCTTGCGCTTCGAGACGGCGCGGGAGCCTATCGCGGGGCTCTCGAGGTCACCCAGGATGTGACGGCGATCCGCGCCTTGCACGGAGAGAGGCGTCTGCTCGACTGGGACCGTTCCGTGGAAAATGGAGACATTTGATTCCGCCCGCAGGGCGGCGTCATCGAAATACCGATAGGAGGAAGGAACGACATGGCCACTAAGAAAATGAAAAAGCCGGCCGCGAAGCCCAAGGCGAAAGTCAAGGCCAAAGCCAAGCCCAAACCCGGGCTCGAGTGCGGCATCTGCGGCTATCGCGTGACCGTCGACGAGGCCTGCGGCTGCGCCGAAGAGCATGTGCTCATCTGCTGCGGCGAGCCGATGGTCAAGAAGTAGCGCCCCGCCAGCCCTGTCATCAGATTTCTTGTCTTGCCGCCCCGGGCGGGGTAAGATAGGAGGAGCGGCGCCCGGATAATGAGGAGATCTATATGAAGGAAAAGGTCGAACAAGCCTTGGCCAAGATCCGCCCGGCCCTCCAGGCCGACGGCGGTGACGTGGAGCTCGTGGACGTCGGAGCCGACGGGATCGTGAAAGTCCGGCTCCGGGGCGCCTGCGGCGGGTGTCCGATGTCCCAGCTCACCCTGAAGATGGGCATCGAACGCATCCTGAAGAAAGAGGTCCCCGAGGTCAAGTCGGTCGAAGCCATCTGACCTCCGGCGGCGGAAGCGATACGACGGATCGCCCTGCGGCCGGTCCGTCAGAGGGGGAGGGCCATGAAAAGAACCTATCTCGATCACATCGCCGCCACCCCGTTGCGTCCCGAGGCCTTCGAGGCCATGCGGCCGTTCCTAACCGAGGCCTTCGGCAATCCCCAGAGTCTGCACTCCGCCGGCCAGGAGGCCCTGGCCGCGGTCGATGCGGCCCGGGAAGAGGTCGCGGCGCTCGTCGGCGCCTCGCCCGGGGAGATCTATTTCACCGCCAGCGGGAGCGAGGCCAACAACTTCGCCATCAAAGGCCTGGCCCTGGGCCAGCAAGCCCGCGGCCGTCACATCGTCGTTTCGGCGATCGAACACAACTCTGTCCTCAATTCGGTCAAGGCCCTGGAGCGGTCGGGCTTCTCGTCGACCCTGGTGCCCGTCGACCGGGAGGGCCGGGTCGATCCGGCCGAGGTCGAGAAAGCCCTGACCAAGGACACGGTCCTTGTCTCGGTGATGACGGCCAATAGCGAGGTCGGAACGATCGAGCCGGTGGCCGAGATCGCGGCGGTTTGCCGCTCCCGGAACGTCCTTTTTCACACCGACGCGGTGGCCGCGGCGGGCAACATCCCGGTCGACGTCAAGACCCTCGGCGTCGACGCGCTGTCCCTGGCCGGCGACCAATTCTACGGCCCCAAGGGGTCGGCGGCGCTCTTCGTCCGCAAGGCCGCGCGCATCCTGCCGCTCATCGATGGCGGCATCCAGGAGGGCGGGCGCCGGGGCGGGACGGAGAACGTCGCCGGCATCGTCGGCTTGGGCAAGGCCGCGGCTCTGGCCAAGGCGGAGATGGCCAGGCGCACGGCCGCACTCGTCCCGCTGAGGGACCGGCTCCTCGACGAGCTGCCCGGCCGCATCGAGCATGTGATCGTGACCGGCCCGCGGATCAACCGCCTGCCCCACCACGCCAGCTTCTGCGTCGAGTTCGTGGAAGGGGAGGGGATGCTCCTGTTCCTCGACATGAAGGGCATCGCCGCGTCGAGCGGCTCGGCTTGCACCTCCAAGGCCCTCAAGGCTTCGCACGTGCTCCTGGCGATGGGGTTCGATCACGCCACCTCCCAAGGCTCGCTCGTCTTCTCCCTGATCGACGGAACATCGGACGCCGACATCGAGACCCTGTTCGAGGCGTTTCCGCCGATCGTCGAAAGGCTCCGGGCCATGTCCCCGCTCTATACCCAGTATCTCAAGGAAAGAGGCTCATGATGTACAGCGACAAGGTGATGGACCATTTCGCCAATCCCCGCAACGTGGGCGTCCTGGCCGACGCCGACGGCGTGGGGCAGGTGGGCAACCCCGTCTGCGGCGATATGATGACCTTTTATATCAAGGTCAAGGACGACCGGCTCGAGGACGTCAAATTCCAGACCTTCGGCTGCGGCGCGGCCATCGCCGTCTCCAGCATGGTCAGCGAGATGGCTAAGGGCAAGACGCTCGACGAGGCCATGGCCATCACCAACGACCTCGTGGCCCAGGAGCTCGGCGGGCTGCCGAAGAACAAGATGCATTGTTCCAATCTCGGCGCCGACGCCCTGCACGAGGCCATCAAGGACTACCGGAACAAGCTCACCGGGCAGGCCAAGAAAGAGGCCGGGGCCGCCGGCCACCACGAGGCGGAGGCCTGCGCCTGCCCCTATTGCGATTCCGCCCTCGAGGAGGAGGACAAGACGGTCTGCCGGGCCTGCCGGATCGAATTCGAGGAGTGCCCCTCGTGCGGCGGCATCACCAAGAAGGGCGACGCGACCTGCGTCCACTGCGGCAAGCCGCTCCAAGGGAAGGGATGAGGTCTTGGATATCCTGGAGAAGATCGGCGAGCTGAAGCGGAGCAAGAACGCCGTCATCCTGGCTCATAACTACCAGATCCCCGAGGTCCAGGACGCGGCCGATTTCGTCGGCGACTCGCTCGAGCTCAGCCGCAAGGCCGCCGGACTCGACGCCGCCACGATCGTCTTCTGCGGCGTCCATTTCATGGCCGAGACGGCGGCCGTGCTCGCGCCGGGCAAGACCGTGCTCCTGCCCGAGGTCGAAGCGGGCTGCCCGATGGCCGACATGATCAACGCGCGCGAGCTCCGCGCCTGGAAGGCGGGCTACCCGGGGCTGAAGGTCGTCTGCTACGTCAACACGAGCGCCGAGGTCAAGGCCGAGAGCGACATCTGCTGCACCTCGAGCAACGCCGTGGCCGTGGTCAACTCCCTCGGCGTCGACCGGGTCCTGTTCGTGCCCGACAAGAACCTGGCCGCCTACGTCGCCCGGGAGACGGGCAAGACGGTCATCGCCTGGGACGGCTACTGCTACGTCCACCATCGCTTCACCCCGAAGGACATCGAAGAGGCCCGCGCGCTCCATCCGGGGGCCGAGGTCTGGGTCCACCCCGAATGTCCCCTGGACGTCAGCGAGCTCGCCGACAAGGTCCTGTCGACGGGCAAGATGATCCTCGAGGCGCGGAAAACATCCTGCCGCGAGGTCGTCATCGGCACCGAGAAGGGCATCATCTACCGCCTGTCCAAGGTGAACCCGGCGGTGAAGTTCTATCCCGCCCGCGAGACCGCGCTCTGCGCCCACATGAAGATGACGACGCTGGCCAAGGTCCTGAGGGCCCTCGAAACCGACACCTACCGGGTGGAGGTCCCCCGCGACATCGCCGACCGGGCCCGAGGGGCCATCGAGGCCATGCTCAAGATATCCTGATCCTGAGGAGTCACCCATGTCCATCGACAAAAGCCTCGCCCCCTGGCAGATCCTGGGGGTGGCCATCAAATCGGAGATCGACGCCGCCGCGTTCTACACCCGGCTCCAGGCGCGGATCAAGAACATCCTGCTCGGCCAGAAAGTGAAGTTCCTGGCCCTCGAAGAGGAGCACCACAGGAAGATGATCGAGAGCCTGCTCGCCAAAAAGTACCCGGACAAGCCGAAGGATGTCCCCGAATCGTCCCTGATGCCCCCGATCGGCGTCTCGCTTCCCGGCGACCCGGGCGTCCCGGCCCTCTTCGACGCGGCCCTCCAGGCCGAGAAGACCGCTGAGGCCTATTACAACGACGCCGCGGAGAGGGTCGAAGACGAAGCCGGGCGCCGCATCCTGGCCTACCTCGGCCGGGTCGAGCGGAGCCACCAGGCGATGATCAATTCCGAGATCGATCTCATCCGCAAGTTCCCCGATTACTATAACGTCGAGGACTTCAACATCGCCCAGGATCTCTTCCACGTCGGCCCCTGAGCGGGCCTGAGGGGAGCCCCCTATGGACGCTGCCAGGCTGCGCATCAAGCCGATCATCCGGCTGCTGCGGAAGCACTACCCGCATGTCCGGACCGCTCTCGAGTACGCCAACCCTCTCCAGATCCTCGTGGCCACGGTCCTGGCCGCCCAGAGCACGGACAAGCTGGTGAACACGATCACGCCGGGTCTCTTCCGGAAATATCCCACGGCTGCAGCCTTGGCCCGGGCCGACCGGGCCGATCTCGAGCAGATGATCCATTCGGCGGGGTTCTTCCGGATGAAGGCCAAGCACATCATCGGCGCCGCGCAGCGGATCGTCGAAGCCTACGCCGGGGTCGTTCCGGACTCCATGGAGGAGCTGGTGACCCTGCCCGGCGTCGCCCGCAAGACGGCCAACATCGTCCTCTCGGCCGGCTATGGAAAGGCGGAAGGGATCGCCGTCGACACTCACGCGGGCCGCTTGTCCCGGCGGCTCGGCCTGAGCCGCGAGGACGATCCGGTCAAGGTCGAGCGGGACCTCATGGCCCTCGTGCCCAAGTCCGACTGGATCGATTTCAACTTCCTCCTCGTGGAGCACGGCCGGGCCGTCTGCATGGCCCGCAAGCCCGAGTGCCCGCGCTGCTTCCTGAGGCGGCTGTGCCCGGCCGCGGCAAAATTCTATCCCGAGCTCAAGGGGACATGATCCACGACGCGATGCTCTGGGACAGGATGGAGGACGGCGTCGTCGTCTGCCGCCTTTGCGCCCATCGCTGCGTCATCAAGCCGGGGAAGCAGGGCGTCTGCGCCGTCCGCGAGAACCGGGACGGCCGCCTGGTGACCCTCGTTTACGGCGAGGTCGTCGCGGCCCACGTCGACCCCATCGAAAAGAAGCCCCTGTATCATTTCTTTCCCGGGTCGAAAGCCATGTCCATGGCCACCCCGGGATGCAACTTTCGCTGCGGCTTCTGTCAGAACTGGCAGATCTCCCAAGCCCCGCGGCGGACGGCCGGCGGCATCGCCGGCGAGCCGGCCCCGCCCCAGGCCATCGTCCGCGCCGCGGTCACCGAGGGCTGCCGGAGCATCTCCTACACCTACACGGAGCCGACCATCTTCTTCGAGTATGCCTACGACACGGCCCGCCTGGCGCGCGAGGCCGGCCTGGTCAACTCCTTCGTGACCAACGGATACATGACCGCGGAGGCCCTGGAGGCGATCCAGCCGACCCTCGACGCCGCCAACGTCGACCTCAAGGCGTTTCGCGACGAGACCTACAAAAAGACATGCGGGGCGCGGCTCGAACCCGTTCTCGATTCCATCCGGCGCATGAAGACGCTTGGCATCTGGGTCGAGGTGACGACGCTTGTCGTCCCCGGCTTGAACGACGGCCCGGACGAGCTCGAAGCGATCGCCCGCTTCATCGCCTCGGTCGACCCCGACATCCCCTGGCACATCAGCCGCTTTCACCCCGAATTCGAATACACCCAGGCGCCGGCGACGCCGGTCTCCACCCTCCGGGCCGCCGCCGCCGCGGGACATCGCGAGGGTCTTCGCTACGTCTACGTGGGCAACGTCCCGGGCGAATCCGAAGATACCCGTTGCCGGAACTGCGGGACCGTGCTGATCAGCCGGCGCGGCTTCACGGTCGTCGCCAACGTCCTCGACGGATCCAGCTGTCCGAAGTGCGGCACGGTGCTGGCCGGCCGCTTCAGCTGAAGGGTGCCCGGCGGCAGGGAGCGGATTCTTGGGAGCGACCATCAGCACCGCTCCGGAGTGACTCGGAGGAGCGGGCGCTGGGAAATATCCTAGTAGAGTCTTGGTTTTCCTTGGGCCCATAATCCTCTATAATGGCTGTTTCGAGGAGGCTCCATGAAAGCAGAGACACGGCTTCGGGCGGTCATCGCACTGCTCCTTCTCTTTTCGATCGGCGTTTCTGGCCGGCTTGCGGCCCAAGGCGGTCAGGCCCCGCCCCCCGAGTACAACGAGCTCGTCGCGGCCTACAAGCTCCAGGACCCGTCTCTCCGCCTCAAGGAGTTCGAGAGGATCAAAGCCGCTTACCCGAACACTCCCTATCGGGAAGCCATCGAGGCCAGCATCCAGGACGCCCATGTGGCTCTGGCCACGACGCTCGACGACGTTCTGGCCCTGCAGAGGGACTTCTTGGCCGGGGGACAAGGACCGGTCCGGCTCCAGAAGCCCGTCGCCATGGCCGTTCAGCTGCTCAACCATCCGCTCCTCGAGAGCTTCGATCACAGCAAGGTCCTCGATATCGCCCTGGCTTACCGGGCGGCCGCCCTTAGGGCCGCGTCCGACCCGGCTTCCTACGAGGGGATCCCCCAGGACCAGCGGGATTTCTTCAAGACGAACATCCTCAGCGCCGTCGAGCTGCTGACCGCCAGGGCTTATCTCAATGTTGGAGACACGGACAAGGCCATGGCCTCGATCGAGGCCTATAAGAAGTCGGGCGGAGCCACAGGCGGGAACTACTTCTACGTCCTGGCCGGCATCCTCCAAGCCACAGGCAAGTCCGCCGAGGCTATCGACGCTTACCTGGCCGCTGCCGCCGAGGAGTACAACGACGCCGCCGCGAAAGCCCGGGCGCTCTACGTCCAAGTCCACGGGTCCGACCAGGGATTCGAGGCCGCGCGCGAGGCCAAGCTCAAGGCGCTGCCTTTCCAGCCGGAGCCCTTCACGGCCCCGACCGTCTGGAAGGGCAAGGCCGTCCTGGCCGAGCTCTTCACCGGCTCGGAATGTCCGCCTTGCGTCGGCGCCGACCTGGCCTTCGACGCCCTCATCGAGACCATCCCGTCGAAGTATCTGGCCGTTCTCGTCTACCATTTGCCCATCCCCCGGCCGGACCCGATGATGAATCCGGCCGGCGCCGCGCGGGCGGGCGCCTATGATGTCAACAGCACGCCGACCGTCGTCATCGACGGGACGAACAAGTCCCTCGGCGGCGGCGGGCGAGGCGCGTCCGGCGGCAAGTTCGCCCAATATCGGGGCGCGATCGAGCCGCTTCTGTCATCGGCCCCGGGCGTTTCCCTGAAGGCTCGCGCAACCCTTGCCGGGGATACGGTCAAGGTCTCTTACGACTTCGACAAGACCGTGCCCGGCGCCGAGTACCTCCTCGTCCTCGTCCAGGGCGAGCAGGAGCACAAGGGATCCAACGGCGTCGCCTTCCACAAGATGGTCGTCCGGGACCTCGCCGTGCTCGACCCCGCGTCGCCGAAGACGGCCGTGTTCGACCTGGCGGCCTCGGAGAAGACGACGGACGCCTACCTCTCGGAATTCGAGCGGATCTACACCCGGATACCGGGCTTCAAGTGGGAGGTCCGGCGCAACGCGCTGCCGCGCCAAGGTCTCAGGGTTGTGCTCTTCGTCCAGGAGAAAGCGACGGGCAAGGTCCTGAACGCTGTCGTCGCCGAGGTCAAGTAGGGCGTCCGCCTGACTTTTCCGCCCGATTCGGGTAGGATGGCCGTGGGAGGGGAGTCCCCGATGGAACGGTACCGGATCCTGCCCCACACGGCCGACGGCAAATTTCAGGCCTTCGGCAAGACGCTCGAAGAGGCCTTCGGCAACGCCGCCCTGGCCCTGGCTTCGCTGATGTGGGACTGGGTTGCGGTCGAGCCCAAGATCAAGCACAGTGTCCAAGTCACGGGCATCGATCGGGAGCAGCTGCTGGTCAAATTCCTCGGCGAGGTCATCTACCTCTTCGAGACGCGGCAGTTCCTTCTCGGCCGGGTGGACGGGCTCAGGGTCCGCCCGCTTCCCGGTGGGGTCGGCCTCGAAGCCGTTTTCGCCGGGGAGAACCTCTCGCCCCGCCATGAGCTTTTCGGCGAAGTCAAGGCCGTCACCTCCAACGATATGAAGATCGAGGAGTGCGACGGCTTCACGGTCCAGGTCGTCGTGGACATGTGAGTCCGACCATGGACCTCCGGAAGATCGATGACAACACCTGGGAGATCCCGGCCCAGGGCGGAATGAGAGTCCCGGCCGTCGTCTATTCCTCGGCCCGGCTCCTCGACGACATGCGGCGCGACCAAACCCTCATCCAAGCCCGCAACGTCGCCTGCCTCCCCGGCATCGAGCGGCGCTCGTACGTCATGCCCGACGCCCACCAGGGCTATGGTTTCCCGATCGGCGGCGTGGCCGCCTTTGACCTCGACGAGGGCATCATCTCCCCGGGAGGGGTCGGCTACGACATCAACTGCGGCGTCCGCCTCCTCCGCAGCGATTATACCGAAGCGGAAGTCGCGCCCAAGAGCAAGGAGCTGCTGGCCGCGATCTTCGAAGAGGTCCCCGCCGGAGTGGGGAAGGGCGGCGTCATGAAGCTGAGCCGGGCCGTCCTCCGGGACATTCTGACCAGGGGCGCGGAGTGGGCCGTCGAGAACGGCTACGGCCGGACCGAGGACCTCGAGAGGACCGAGGAGCGCGGCCGGATGCGTGAAGCCTCGGTCGAGGACATCTCCGCACGGGCCATGGAGAGGGGCATCCCGCAGCTCGGGACGCTCGGCGCGGGCAACCATTTTCTGGAGATCCAGAAGGTCCTCGAGATCTATGACAAGAAAGCGGCCCGGGTCTTCGGCATCGACGCGCCCGGCCAGGTCCTGGTCATGATCCACTGCGGCAGCCGCGGGTTCGGCCACCAGGTGGCCACGGATTTCATCGAAACGATGGAGAACGCCTTCGGCGTGGCCGGTCTGCCCGACCGTGAGCTCGTCTTCGCGCCGTTCAAGTCGGCGGAGGGCCAGCGATATTTCCGGGCGATGTCCGCCGCGGTCAATTTCGCTTTCGCCAACCGCCAGATGATCGCCCACTGGGTCCGGGACGTCTTCGCCCGCGTCCTTGGCAGCGCCAAGGGCATGGACCAGGTCTACGATGTCTGCCACAACGTGGCCAAGGTCGAGGAGCACGATGTCGGCGGCCGTTCGACGCGGCTGGTCGTCCACCGCAAGGGCGCGACGCGCAGCTTCGGGCCCGGGCGTCCCGAGGTCCCGGCGGTCTATCGCGGGACCGGCCAACCCGTCCTCATCCCCGGCAGCATGGGCACGGCCTCGTTCGTCCTGGCCGGCACGAAAGAAGCCGAGGCGCTGAGCTTCGGATCGACCGCCCACGGCGCCGGACGGGTCATGTCGCGGCACGAGGCCCTGCGGAGGTTCCGGGGCGAGAAGATCCGTGACGACCTGGCCCGCAGGGGCATCGAGCTCAAATCGACGAGCTGGAAAGGGGTGGCCGAGGAGGCTTCCGAGGCCTACAAGGACGTCGATGAGGTCGTCCGCGTCTCGAGCGAGCTCGGGCTGGGCCGCGTCGTGGCCAAGCTCGTCCCCCTGGGCGTGATGAAGGGCTAGCGGCGTCCCCCCGCGGCCCCTCCGCCTTGACAGAGCCAATGATCATCGCATATCATCCGCCACGGCAGGGGGCCTCTTCTCGAGGTGGATGATATGGCCATAGATAATGGACTTCGTATCGGCATCATTGCGCACCGCTTTGAGTGTCCGGGCGGGATGCAGACGATTTTCCTGGAGCTCATCGAGGGTCTCAACGACGCCGGCGTCGTACCCGACGTCGTTTGGGATGAGCCCCAGGGCTGGAGCACGCTGGGCAATCCCGACGTCCGGACCACGTTCGGCAGCGGCAAGCTCGGCATCAGTTCTAAGACTCTCCGCTCGCTCCCCCCTCGTTTGGCGGGACGCCTGCGTCCGTGGAGCGTCAGGCACGCGAGGCTGCGCCTTGGGCGGTTCGATTTTCTTTACTGTTTCGAGCCCAGCGTGAAAATACCGAAGGGGGTGCCCAATCTGTGCTGGATCGCCGGTCCGCGGTATCTCAGACTGCCCGGCGATCGGGTCGACCAGCGTCGATTCTGGAAGCCCGGTGAGATCAAGAGGACCGTGAACCATCTCGTTCAGCCGCTCGTCAGGCCGGACAAGTATTCTTCCTATGTGACCCACAGTGAGTACATCGCGGAGATGATCCAAGAACGCCTCGGTTTCAAGCCTCCCGTGATCTGGCCTCCGGCTCGTTCGCGGACCTTGCCGGCGGTGGAGGCTGACCGCGCCGGCTTCTTGTTCCTGTCGCGGTTCGAGGAATTCAAGCGGGCCGACACCGTGTTGAACCTGGCCAAAGCCTTTCCGGAACAGCCGTTCACCCTGGCCGGAGCGGCGATCGGCGAGGACCGCGAATACCTCGATCGCTTGCGGCGGCGCATCGTCGCCGAGGGGCTGAAGAACGCGACGATCGTGGAGAACCCCTCCGAGGCGCAGGTGGCCGGACTCCTGACCTCTCACGCCGTGTTCGTGTTCCCCGTGCACGGGGAGCACTTCGGCATCGTGACCGTGGAGGCCGTCCAAGCGGGTCTTTTGCCGCTGGTCCATGATTCCGGCGGCCAGCGGGAGATCGTCCCCAACAAGTCTCTGCGGTTCACATCCGACGAGGACCTCATCGAGCGCGCCCGGTGTGCCTTGCGGATGTCCCCGGCCGAAAGGAGCGGGCTCATCAAGGATCTGCAGCGCCATACGGAGAGGGGCACCCCCCGGCGCTTCCGGGAGATCATGCTCCAACATATCAGGGACGTCCCGGCCCTCAAGGACCGGTTGGGCCCGCCGGCGGGCGGGGACT
>JADGNU010000048.1 GCA_017883305.1 Candidatus Aminicenantota bacterium
CATCCCCTCGATCGTCCTCCCGATCCGGGTCATCAAAACGGTCAAATAAGAAGGGGTCAAACCTAAACTTTTAAACTTTTGCCGGGCTGGCCCAGACTCCGCCAGAAAGTTTAAAAGTTTAGGTTTGACCCCTTCTTGTTATTCTTGTTAATTGACGAGGGGGGAGCGGGGGGAGTCGAGGCCGAGGAGGCCCTGCAGGATGGCCCGGGCGACCTGCTTGGCGTCCTTGCCGCTCTCGTTTGTGGCCCCGACGCACGAGGGGCAGCCGTCCCGGCAGGGGCAGGCCTCGAGCGTCTTCAGAGCGTGGTCGAGGAGCTTCGACTCGAGGGCGAAGAGCGAGGGGCTGAGGCCGATGCCGCCCGGGTAATTGTCGTAGATGAAGATGTTGGGCTCGAAGTCCGGGTCCATGATGACGGGCATCTCGTCCTGGCCCTGGCTGCCGACCGGCCGCGCCTGGGGAGCCAGCGGCCTGACCGGTTCACCCGACGTGTTGTCGCCGATCGAAACGCCGACGTCGTGGAGGTCGCACATCATGAAGATGGGCGAGACGTGGTGGATGAGGTAGGCCAGGCCGAAGAGCCCGTTGACCCTCTGCTCGGCCGGGTAGGGGATGGACTGCATGAGCGCCGAGGGCACGGTCAGCCAGTAGGCCGTGGTGTGCATCTCGTTCTGCGGCAGCTGGAGGTCGCCCGCGCCGACGTTCTCCATCGTGTGGAACTTGATCTTCTTGAACCCGACGACCTGCGTCGCCACGTGGACCTCGCCGTGGGAGACGCGGCCCGTCCCGGCCTCGATCGCCTTCTTGTCGAAGACGTCGAGGATGGTGATCTTGGTGTAGTCGATGGCGTCGGTATAGTAATCGATGTCGGTTCTCTTGACGTAGGCCTTGCGCTCTTCGAAATCGAGCTTCTCGACGAAATACTGCTCGCCCTCGACGATGTAGATGGCCTTGGGGTGCAGGGCCGTGAGCGCCGACGTGAAATCGACCTCGGCGATGACCCGGGCCTCACCGGTGATGTCGACGACGACGAAGTTGTCCGAGCTGATGCTGCGCAGGCTGATCGCGTCGGCCGGGTAGGCCTCGGACGTGAAGAACCACTTGTCCTTGGAGTGGTGGAGGATCTTGTCCTCCTCGAGGAAATTGAGGATCTCCGTGATCTCGGCCCGGCCGAACTTCTCGCCGTCCTCGAAGGGCAGCTCGAACGCCGCGCACTCGATGTGGCTGATGAGGATGGACAGGTTGTCCGGGTTGATGAGGGCCATCTCAGGCGACTTGGAGAAGAAATACTCCGGGTTGTTGATGATGAACTGGTCGAGAGGCGAGCTCGTGGCCACGAGCACCGCCGCAGACAGGCCCGTTTTCCGCCCCGCGCGCCCGGCCCGCTGCCAGGTGCTGGCGATCGTCCCCGGGTAGCCGGCGAGCACCGCGACGTCAAGCGTCCCGATGTCGATGCCGAGCTCGAGAGCGTTGGTCGAGACGACGCCCAGGATCTCGCCCGTCCGCAGGCCCTTCTCGATCTCCCGCCTCTTCAGCGGCAGGTAGCCGCCCCGGTAGCCGCGGATGAGCCCCTCCTTCTGGATGTTCGTCTCGATATCTTCCTTGAGGTAGGTCAGCAGCACTTCGGTGATGAGGCGGCTCCCGGCGAAAACGATCGTCTGCAGCCCGTTCCGGAGGAAGATCGAAGCGACGCGACGCGACTCATTGACGTAGGAGCGGCGGATGCCCAGGGCCGCGTTGACCACCGGCGGCGTGTAGAAGACGAAATACTTGCCTCCCCGCGGCGCCCCGTTGTCGTCGACGAGCGTCACCGGGGCCTCGATCATCTTCTCGGCCATCTCGGCCGGGTTGGCGATCGTTGCCGTGCAGAGGATGAACTGCGGGTCGGCGCCGTAGAACCGGGCGATCCGCTTCAGCCGCCGCAGCACGTTGGCCAGGTGGCTGCCGAAGATGCCGCGGTAGTTGTGGAGCTCGTCGATGACGATGTACTTGAGGTTCTCGAAAAGCTTGATCCACTTGGTGTGGTGCGGCAGGATCCCGGCGTGGAGCATGTCGGGGTTGGTCAGGACGATGTGGCCGCGGGCCCGGATGGCCTTGCGGGCGTCCTGGGGCGTGTCGCCGTCGTAGGTGAAGACCCGGATCTCCTCGGGCAGCCGGCCGTTGATGTCGTCGAGCTCGGCCTGCTGGTCCTGCGACAGCGCCTTGGTCGGGAAGAGGTACAGGGCCCGGGCCGACGGGTCCTTCATGATGGCGTCCAGGACCGGCAGGTTGTAGCAGAGCGTCTTGCCCGAGGCCGTCGGCGTCACGACGACGACGTTCTTGCCCTCCTTTAATGCTTCCCAGCTCGAGCGCTGGTGGGAGTAAAGGCGCGTAAACCCCTTGGCCTCGAGCGCGCCGCGCAGCGCCGGGTGGACGTCGTCCGGGTAATCCCGGAACGACCCCTCCCAGGCCGGCAGGTGCTTGATGGCCTTGATGGAGTCGCTCTTGTAGCCGAAATCCTTGAGCAGCTCGAGCGCCCTCAGGATCTTTTCTTCGTTCGACATGGTTGCCTCCCATCCTAGCGAATTTAAATGGGGGACACAATACCAATTCCCCATTTTCATCTCCGGGGAATTCATGGACACGATCCCTTTTCAGGACCCCCTGATCGGCATCACAGGGAAGATTAAATGGGGAATAGGTATTGTGTCCCCCTTTTTCAGGTCTCTTGCCGCCCCCCCCCCGGCACACCCCAAGCCCTCATTTTTGTGCTAAAATGGATTGTTATGCTCGATGAAATACGCATCAAGAGGGCGGCGCAACACAATCTCAAGAGAATCGACGTTACGCTCCCCCGGAACAAGCTGATCGTGGTCACCGGCCCGTCCGGCTCCGGGAAGTCGTCCCTGGCCTTCGACACGATCTTCGCCGAGGGCCAGCGCCGCTACATCGAGTGCCTCTCCGCCTACGCCCGCCAGTTCATCGACCAGATGGAGAAGCCCGAGGTCGAGTCCGTCGAAGGCATCTCGCCTGCGATCTCCATCGACCAGAAGACGATCTCGACCAACCCGCGCTCGACCGTGGGCACGATCACCGAAGTCTACGACCTCTTCCGCCTCCTCTTCGCCCGGGTGGGGACGCCCCACTGCCCGGTCTGCGGCCGGGTCGTCTCGTCCCAGACGCCCGAGGAGATCCTGAAGCGCATCGCCGAGCAGGCCCCCGGCGCCAAGGTCCGCATCCTGGCCCCGGTCATCAAAGGGCGCAAGGGCGAGTACCAGCGCCTGTTCGAGCGCCTGCGCAAGAAGGGCTTCCTCCGGGCCCGGGTCAACGGCGTCCTGCGTGACCTCGAGGATGACATCCCGCTCGAAAAAAACCGCAAACATACGATCGAAGTCCTCGTCGACACAGTCAAGATCGGTCCCGACGCCGAGCGCCGCCTGCGCTCCGCCGTCGACAAGGCCCTCGAGGTCTCGGACGGCGAGGTCCTCGTCGTCGACGAAACCGGCAAAGAGCGCTTCTTCTCCCTGACCCTCCTCTGTCCCTACTGCGAGGTCAGCCTGGCCGAGCTCGAGCCGCGCAATTTCTCCTTCAACAGCCCCTACGGCGCCTGCCCGAAATGCCACGGCCTCGGCTACCAGACGACCCATAACGAATGGGGCGAGGTGGAACTCACGGACGACGTCTGCCCCGATTGCGGCGGCGCCCGCCTCAAGAAAGAGAGTCTCTCGGTCAAGATCGGCGGCCGGACGATCCACGACATCGGCGAGCTCTCGATCCTCGATCTCCTGGCCGTCTGCGCCAAGCTCGACTTTCCGCCCGCGGCCAAGCTCGTCGCGGGCCGGATCCTCAAGGAGATCTCCTCCCGCCTGGCCGTCATGGGGGAGCTGGGGATGTCCTACCTTCAGCTCAACCGGACGACCGCGTCGCTCTCCGGCGGCGAGGCCCAGCGCGTCCGGCTCGCGGCCCAGGTCGGGTCGCGCCTCCGCGGCGTCCTCTACGTCCTCGACGAGCCGACAATCGGCCTCCACCAGCGCGATAACGGCCGCCTGATCTCGCTCCTCCGCACCCTGCGCGACGAGGGCAACTCGATCGTCGTCGTCGAGCACGACGAGCAGACGATCCGCGCGGCCGATTACCTCCTCGACCTCGGCCCCGGCGCCGGAGAGGACGGCGGCTTCAAGGTCGCCGAAGGCCCGCTCGCGGCCATCCTCGCCTCGCCCGATTCGTTGACGGCCCAGTACCTCCGGGGCGAAAAGTCCGTGCCCGTCCCGGCGTCCCGCCGCAAGCCGGCCGGCTGGCTCGTCATCCGCAAGGCCCGTGCGCACAACCTGAAGGGGATCGACGTCCGTTTCCCGCTCGGGGCGATGACGGCCGTGACCGGCGTCTCCGGCTCGGGCAAGAGCACCCTCGTCTACGACATCCTGTTCAAGGCCCTCGAGAACAAGTTCTACAAGGCCCGTCAGCTTGTCGGCGCCCACGAGAAGATCGAGGGCCTGGAAGGCCTCGACAAGGTCATCGCCGTCGACCAGAAGCCGATCGGCCGGACACCGCGCTCGAACCCGGCGACCTACACCGGCCTCTTCGCCGCCCTGCGCGACCTCATGGCCCGGACCCCCGAATCCCGTATGCGCGGCTACGGGCCGGGACGGTTCAGCTTCAACGTGGCCGGCGGCCGCTGCGAGGAGTGCGAGGGGGCGGGCGTCAAGAAGATCGAGATGCACTTCCTGCCCGACGTCTTCGTCACCTGCGATCGCTGTGACGGCAAGCGCTACAACAAGGAGACCCTGGCCGTCACCTACAAGGGCAAGACGATCGCGGATTACCTGGCCATGACGGTCGACGACGCCTACGAGCTCCTCAAGGCCTACCCCCAGCTCAAGCGCAAGCTGGCCACGCTGAAGCGGGTCGGGCTCGGCTACATCCGTCTCGGCCAGCCCGCGCCCACTCTTTCCGGAGGCGAGGCCCAGCGCATCAAGCTGACCAAGGAGCTCGGCCGGCGGGCCACCGGCCGGACCCTCTACCTCCTCGACGAGCCGACGACCGGCCTCCACTTCGACGACGTCCGCAAGCTCCTCGAGGTCCTCTCCGAGTTGGCCTCGCTCGGCAACACGGTCGTCATCATCGAGCACAACCTTGAAGTCATCAAGTTCTGCGACTATATTATCGACTTGGGCCCGGAGGGCGGGGAGGACGGGGGCCGGATCGTGGCCCAGGGAACTCCCGAAGAGGTCGTCGCGGCGGGGGACGGCTCCCACACGGCGCGCTACCTCAAGAAGGCCCTGGACGGCGGCCGCCGGCCCGGGCGAAAGGACAGCTGAGGACATGGCCTTCAAGGACATCGCCGGCAATGTGAGGGTCAGGCGCATCCTCAAGCTGGCCCTCGAGCGCGGCCGCGTCCCGAACTCGCTCATCTTCGGCGGCCCGGACGGCGTCGGCAAATCGGACATGGCCCTGACCCTGGCCAAGACCCTCAACTGCCGGACTCTGACAACGGACTCCTGCGACGAATGCCCGTCCTGCCGGGCCATCGACAGCGGCACCCACCCCGACGTCATGGTCCTCACGGCCGAAGTCCGCGACGTGAAGATCGAGCAGACCCGGCTCCTCAAGCAGATGGCCTATCTCCGGCCGATGATCGGCAAGCGGCGCGTCTTCATCATCGAGGAAGCCGAGAACCTCAACGAGCCGTCGGCCAACTCCCTGCTCAAGGTCCTCGAGGAACCGCCGGATTTCACCCACATCATCCTCGTGACGGCTAGCCCTCATCGGCTCGTCCCGACCATCCGCTCCCGCTGCCAGACCCTGGCCTTTTCGCCCATCGGCCGCGAGGAGATCGAAGAGATCCTGATCGACCGGGAATTCAGCCCCGAGCAGGCCCGCATCCTGGCCCTGCTCGTCGAAGGCAACCTCGAGCGCGCCCTGGATCTCGAATGGGACGCGGTCCGGGCCCTCAAGGACGAGGCCTGGGATCTCTTCGCGTCCCTCGATTCGGCCGACCGATCGTGCCTGTTCCTGGAGCGGTTCGGGGCGGTGCCCAAGGCCGTCCAGGAGGAGTTCGGCGGGGTCCTGGAGCTCTTCTCGTCCTTCGTCCGCGACATGCTTCTGCTGCGCGAAGGCGGGGATCCGGCGCTCCTTCTCAACCCGGACTTCGAGGACAGGCTCCGCGAAGCCTCGTCCTCCTGGAGCGCGCGCCGCCTCCTCGGCGTCTTCGCGGACCTCGACTATTTGCTCGTCGAGCTCGACAAGAACATGAACAAAGGCCTGCTGGCCACGACTTTTTTCTCCAATTACGGGGAGCTGAGACATGCCTGACATCATCTGCGTCCAATCGGAAACCACGGGCCGCTTCGTCCGCGTCCGCGTCGGCGACCTGGCCCTTCACGTCGGCGATCGCTGCGTCATCGAATCCGAGCTCGGCGGCGACCTGGCGGTCGTCGTCGACGAGGCGAGCAGCTTCTGCCACAACCCCAAGGCCTCCCGGATGGCCGTCCAGGCCCTGCGCAAGGCCACGCCCGAGGACGTCCGCAAATTCGAGTGGCTCCGCGAGCGGGAGGCCCGGGCCTACGACCTCTGCCTCCAGAGGATCACCGCTCACAACCTGCCCATGAAGCTCGTCGCCGTCCGCTATTTCTTCAGCGAGAAGAAGGGCATCTTTTACTACACGGCCGACGGCCGGATCGACTTCCGCGAGCTGGTCAAGGACCTGGCCAAGGAGCTGCGGATGCGCATCGAGATGCGCCAGGTCGGCGTCCGCGACGAGGCCAAGATGATCGGCGGGCTCGGCGTCTGCGGCCGCTGCCTTTGCTGCTCGAGCTTCATGACCACGTTCGAGCCGGTGACCATCCAGAAGGCCCGCAAGCAGCAGATCGTCATCAACCCGACCAAGATCTCGGGGCTCTGCGGCCGGTTGATGTGCTGCCTGGGGTTCGAAGAGGGGACGTCGAAGGGGCGGATGGTCTCCCCGCCGGACGACCGGCTGATCGAGGATTAGCGCCGGAGGCGGAGCCGCCTGAGCAGGCGGCTCCAGCGCGATGTTTTCGCGGGGACGTGCTCGCAAGCCTCACCGGCGTTCTCGAGGACCCCTTCCTTCTTCAGGATCTGGACGATCTCGCTCTTCTGATCGAGCTTGGCGAAGCAGTGCGGACAGATGAAATAGTGCTCCTCGAACTCCTCCTGATCCTCGGGCCTGAGCTTGCCCAGGAGGTAGTCATCGATCAGGTGCTCGTAGTGGCGATGCTTTTTCATGTCCGCGGCCTCAGAAGGGCTCACGGTTTTAGTCGCTCGACGGCTGGATAGAACGGACAACGTTTCCCCTTATTTCCTGACGGCCTTCTGAATGAGCTTGAGGGCGTAATTGACGCGCTCCGAGACCCGGCGGGGCGAAATGCCCAGGGTCCGGGCCACTTCCTCGCGGGACATCTCCTTGTAATAATAGAGGTAGAGGACGTCCCTGAACTTGGGCTTGAGCCCGTTGACGACCTCCTCGACCTGGTGGGCCCGCTCGCGGCGCTCCATCTCGACGTGGGGGTCTGGGAAGGGCGGCGGCTCGGGGGCGTGCTTGAGGACGCGCGTCTTCTGGCGGATGTAATCGATGATCCGGCGGCTGGTGATGGTGTAGAGGAACGTGCCGATCGAGGAGTCGCCGCGGAACTCGCCGCTCTTGATCTTGGCCACCGCTTGGGTCAGGATCTCGTTGACCACGTCCTCCCAGTCGGGGTTGGAGCTGCCGAGGGCCTTGCGGACCCGGAAGGAGATGACCGGGCGGTACTGGAGGACGGCGTTTTCAGGCGGCCCGCTCTGATCCTCTTTGATCATCCGCTTCAATCCTCCCGGTCGCGTTCTGCGCCGGCGGCCCTGGCGCGGGCCTTGTCCTTGAAGAATTCCTTGCGGTCGACCAGGATCTCCCGCGGCTTGCTGCCCTCCGACTGCCCGATGAGGCCTTCGGCCTCCATCTGGTCGATGATCCGGGCCGCGCGCGCATAGCCAAGCTTGAGGCGCCGTTGGAGGTAGGAGGCCGAGGCCTGGCCGCTGTTGAGGACGGTATCGACGGCCTTGTCGAAGAGCTCGTCCTTCTCGCCGTCGTCCTCCACGGCGTGGTCGACGTCACCCTTGACGACGCGGAGGATGCGCGTGTCGTAGGTCGGCGTGCCCTGGCTCTTGACGTGCTTGACCAGGCGCCGGACCTCGGGGATGGAGATGAACGAGCAGTGAAGCCGGACGAGCCGCGGGAAGTTGGGCGGCAGGAAGAGCATGTCGCCCATGCCCAGGAGCTTGTCGGCGCCGATCGTGTCGATGATGATGCGCGAGTCGACCTTGGAAGGGACGCGGAAGGCGATGCGGCAGGAGAAGTTGTTCTTGATCGTCCCGGTGATGACGTCGATCGACGGCCGCTGGGTGGCCATGACCAGATGGATGCCGACGGCCCGGGCCAGCTGGGCCAGGCGGCCGATGAAGAACTCGACCTCCTGGGCCCCGACCATCATCAGCTCCGCGAGCTCGTCGATGATGATGACGATGTAGGGCAGCGGCGCAAGCTTCTCCTTCTCCTCGTCGGTCAGATGGCCCTTCCTCTCGGCGAGGAGTTGCCGCATCTGCGTGTTGTACTGGTCGATGTTGCGGACCTTGACGCCCTGGAGCTTCTTGTAGCGCTCCTCCATCTTGCGGACGATGTCCATGAGGACGATGTGGGCCTTCTTGGGGTCGTTGATGACCGGGCAGAGGAGGTGCGGCACGTCCTCGTAGAGCGTGAACTCGAGCCGCTTGGGGTCGATGAGGACGATCTTGACCTCCTCCGGCGTCGCCTTGTACATCAGGCTGGCGATGAGGGCGTTGAGGGCGACGCTTTTCCCCGTGCCCGTCGAGCCGGCGATGAGGAGGTGGGGCATAACGGCGAGATCGGTGACCATGACGCCGCCGTGGACGTCCTTGCCGAGGGCGAAGGTCAGCTTGGAGGGCGAGTTCTGGAACTTTTCCGATTCGATGATGTCGCGAAGCTTGATCGTCTCGCGCTTGTCGTTGGGGATCTCGATGCCCAGGGACGACTTGCCGGGGATGCGTTGGATCCGGACGGACTCGGTCTCGAGGGCCAGGGCCAGGTCCTCGGTCAGGTTGGCGACCTGGGCCACCTTGATCCCCGGTGCCGGGAAGTACTCGTAGGTCGTGATGATCGGGCCGGGGTGGTACTCGCGGACCTCGCCCTCGATGCCGAATTCCTTGAGCTTCTCCTCGATCCGGCGTTTCTTGTCGAAGAGCTCGGCTTGGTTGACCTTCTCGGCCGGCTTGCCGGGCTCGAGGAGCGTGAACGGCGGATACTGATAGTCGCCCTTGCGGCCGAGGTCGGGGAAGAGGAGCGGCTCCGGCTTGGGCGGGGCGACAGGCTTGGGGGGAGGCGGCTCGCTCTTGGGCGGTTTGCGGGCCTCCTTTTCGAGGCGGCGCCGCTCGCGTTCGCGCTCCCGTTCGGCCTCTTTCTCGGCCTTGCGGGCCGCTTTCTCGTCCTGAGGGCCGGCTCCGGCGGCCTCGGCGGGCGGGGCGTATTTCTGCTGGACCTTCTCCCGCATCTTGTCCTTGGCCTTGGCCTTCTGATAGTCCGTGACCTTGATGCGGACCTCCGAGGCCGTCGAATCCAAGGCCCCTTTAGCGAACCGGAGCGTCCTGGCCAGAGACCAGCGGGTCGAGAAGAGGAGGAACGCGGCCAGCGCGGCCAGGAGGAAGACGAACGAGCCGATCGTGCTCAGGTAGCGCACCAGAAACGTCAGCAGGAGCTCGCCGATGATGCCGCCGGCCGGCACGGCGCTGCCGCGGAAGGGGAAGGATTCGAAGACGAGGGCGAGCAGCGGACAGACGATGACCAAGCCGAGCGTGATCGTGCCCAATCTCTTGAGAAGGTGCGACGAAGTCCCCCGCAGGATGGCCCGCAGGGCGGCGTAGCCCAGGATAAAAGGCAGGAAGAACGAGGCCAGCCCCAGGAACCAAAGGATGGCTTGCGAGAAATAGGCCCCGGTGCTGCCCGCGAAATTGCGGACATGATACCCCGAGGGCGGAACGTTGGCGAACGAGGGATCCTTGGAATTGTAGCTGACGACGCTGATGAGGGCGAAGAAGGCCAGAAAGATGAGCAGGACACCTGTGATCTCGACGGCCAGAGCGGTTTTCCGGGCCGCGGCCTTGGCGCCCTTTCCGTTCCTGCCGTTGGCGCTTTTGGCGCTCTTCGAATTCCGTTTTTTCACGGCCGGATTATAGCATATTTTCTTTTACCAGGGCTGCTTCATGCGTGCAGGGCCCGGAACAGGGCGAAGAGAAGGTCGGGGGAGAGGTCCTCGGCGCGGACGTTCCGAGCCAAGCCCAGCTCCGCGTAGGCCGCCTCGAGGGCGGCTGGGGTGGCGCGGCGGGAGAGGTTTTTCCAGAGCATCTTGCGGCGCTCGGCGAAGGCGGCCCGGAGGAACGCGCGGTACGGCTCTTCGGCCGCTCCGGGATGGATAGGGGAGGGCCTGCGCCGGAGCGTCAGCAAAGCCGATTGGACCTTCGGCGGAGGCGAGAACGAACCTGGCGCCACGGTGAATTCGATGCGCGCCTTGAACTCGTTCTGGAGCAGGATGCCGAGAGGCGCATAGCTTTTCGTGCCGGGCCCGGCTGTGACCCGCGCGGCCACCTCTTTCTGGAGCAGGAAGACGCAATCGGAGAGGATGCCACGCTCGTCGAGGACGCGGAAGAGGAGCGGGGAGGAAATGGAGTAGGGGATGTTCCCGACCAGACGGAGCGCTGGAGCGCCGGCCGTTTTCGAGACCTGGCGAAGGTCGGTCCTCAGGATATCGCCGTGAAGGACCTCGACGTTGGCTGGCATCTTCTCGCGAAGCCCGGGAATGAGCCGCTCGTCCTTCTCGATCGCGATGACACGCCCAGCCGACTCCGCTAACGCAGCGGTCAACACGCCTTTCCCTGCCCCGATCTCGACGATCACATCGCCCGGCTTGGGGTCGATAGCGCCGACGATCTTGCGAAGCACGCCCGGGTTGGTCAGGAAGTGCTGTCCGAGGGCGTGGCGTCGGGATTTCTGCATGGGTGCGCTCATCATAGCTTTTTTCCGTTGCTTGATAAAGCGTCGGCGGCCGATAAATGGGGACACCGGCTCACTGGCTTCTTGTTTGACAAGCCCCAGCCATTCCCGTACCATTATTGAGCAAAGTGACCATGGCCGAGAAGAAGGTCCTCGTCGTCGATTATGACGCCAAGAGTCTGGCCAATTTGGTCAAAATGCTGAAAGCGAACAAGTTCCGTGTCGTTACCGCACTCGATGGCCAGGCCGGCTATGACGCGTTCGTGGCTGAAAAGCCCGACCTCGTCGTCCTCGAGGCCATGCTGCCTAAGATGCACGGATTCGACCTGACCCGCAAGATCTCCCTGGAGACCCAAGGCCGGGTCCCCGTCGTCCTCGTGACCGGGCTCTACAAGGGGCCCAAGTACCGGCAGGAGGCGACGAGCGGCCTCGGCGCCGCGGACTATTTCGAGAAACCCATCGATCCCGATGCCTTCATCGCTGCGATCAAGCGCCTGCTCCACGACGAGGACGAGATCGACGAGGAGCTCCCCGACTCGAACGCGGTCATCGAAGCCCTGAGCCGCCGCGGCCGCGGGCACGCCTCCCCCCGGGGTGAGGCCAAACCGGCCCAAAAAGGACACCGCCCATGACCAGTCTCTGGACCCGTTGCAACAACTGCCAGCGGATCCTCTATAAGCAGGACATCCTCGATAACCTCGCCGTCTGCCCGGCCTGCAACTTCCATTTTCGGCTTTCGGCCGAGGAGCGTTTGCAGATGCTCTTCGACGAGGGGGCGTACGAGGTCCTCGACGCGAACCTCCACTCCATCGACGCCCTCCACTTCGTTGACGTCAAGAAATACGCCGACCGGATCGTCGAGAATGAGCGCAAGACCGGCTTGGCCGAGGCCATCATCACGGCGCGGGGGACGATCGGCGGCATCCCGGTCTACATCCTGGCCATGGAGTTCGGCTTCCTCGGCGGCAGCGTCGCCTCGGTCGTCGGCGAGAAGATCACCCGGGCGTGCGAGCGCGCCCTCGAGGACCGCCGGCCGGTCCTTATCGTCTCCTGCTCAGGCGGCATGCGCATGCAGGAAGGCATGCTCTCGCTCATGCAGATGGCCAAGACGAGCGCGGCCATCGCCCGGCTCGGCGAAGCCAAGATCCCCTTCATCTCCGTCCTGGCCGATCCGACGACCGGAGGCACGACGGCCAGCTTCGCCATGCTCGGTGACATCAACGTCGCCGAGCCCCAGGCTCTGATCGGGTTCGCCGGGCCGAGGGTCATCGAGCAGACGATCAAGGAGAAGCTGCCCAAGGGCTTCCAGCGCTCCGAGTTCCTCCTCAGCCACGGCATGCTCGACGACGTCATCGAGCGCAAGGCCCTCAAGCCCTACCTCGTCCGGGCCCTGCGCCTCTTCCTCAACCGGCCTCAATGACCCCGTCCGAGTGCCGGGATTACCTCGGCCACCTCGAGCACTTCGGCATCAAGCTCGGCCTCGAGAACATCTCCACCCTTTGCGCGGCCTTGGGCAACCCGCAGACGAGCTTCCTCTCCGTCCACGTGGCCGGGACGAACGGCAAGGGATCGGTCTCGGCCATGCTCGAACAGATCCTGCGGGAGCACGGGCTGAAAACGGCGCTCTACACCTCCCCCCATTTCGTCAGAGTCGAGGAACGGATCCGCGTCGACGGGGCGCCGATCCGTCCGGTGCGCTTCTGCGAGCTGCTCGAGCGGCTGAAGTCTGTGATCGACCGGCTCATGTCCGAAGGGAAGCTCTCCTACCACCCAACCTACTTCGAGGTCCTGACCGCCCTCGCCTTTCTCGAGTTCGCCGAGCGCCAGATCGATGTCGCGGTCCTCGAAGTGGGCATGGGCGGCCGCTTCGACGCGACCAATGTCGTCCGGCCTCTCGTCTCGGTCATCACCACGATCGCCAAGGACCACCAGCAGCACCTCGGATCGACCCTGCGCCAGATCGCCTTCGAGAAGGCCGGCATCATCAAGCCCGGCGTCCCGGTCGTCTGCGGCGTGAGGGGAGGGGAAGCCCTTCGGGAGATCCGGCGGGTCGCCCGGGTGCGCAGCGCCCCCATGTCCGAGGTCTTCGGGCGGGGCCGGGCCCTCGAGACCCGGATGACGCGCGGCGGGTACCGGTTCGTCTATACGGGCGCCGACGGCCGCTATGCCTTCGCCCCCGCCCTCGCCGGCCGCCACCAGGGCGTGAACGCGTCGATCGCTATCGCCGCCGCGGAGGTCCTGTCGCGGATCTGGAGGCCGCTCGATAGGACCAAGGTGCTCAAGGCCATCCGCGAGACCCGCTGGGAAGGCCGCCTCGAAACGGTCCGCCGGCGGCCGCTTGTCCTCCTCGACGGCGCCCATAACGTCGAAGGCGTCACAGCGCTCGTCACCTACGTCAAAGAGGTCATCGGACGACCCGTCGTCCTCGTATTTGGGGCCATGAAGGACAAGGACCTCCGCTCGATGACCCGCACGCTTTTCCGCGTCGCCTCCACGATCGTCCTGACCCGCGTCCCCTACAAGCGCTCGGCGAGCCCCGAGGAGCTCCTGGCCGCCTCCCCGCCGTTCAAAGGCCGCGTTTTCCTCGAGCCCGACACCCGAACAGCCGTCCGCCTGGCCCTGGCCGAGTCCCGCGGCCGCATGCCCGTCGTCATCGCCGGGTCGCTCTTCCTGATCGGCGAGGTCAAACGCCTGAAGCTGTTCGGCTCATAAGAATGGGGACACGGAGCTGCGGAAAACACCCCGGGCTCCGATTGCAATTCGACGGGCTTCG
>JADGNU010000230.1 GCA_017883305.1 Candidatus Aminicenantota bacterium
CGGCAACATCGATTCCTGGATCCTCGAGAAGCTCATGCGCAAGGCCTGGTTCTACTGGCAGGACCGGGTCGGGAAGCCGACCTGGAACATGCAGTACGCCTTCCGCGGGCACATGGTCGTCCTGTGCGACGAGCGCACGGCTTCGGACGGCGAGGCCTTTAGCGAGGGCTTCCGGCGCCTCGGCCTGGGCCAGGTCATCGGGACACGGACCTGGGGCGGCGAGATCTGGCTGAGCTCGTCGAATGTTCTCGTCGACCGGGGCATCGCTTCGGCGGCCGAAACGGGCGTTTACGGGCCCGAGGGCGAGTGGCTCATCGAGGGTCACGGCGTCGACCCGGACATCGTCGTCGACAACCTGCCGCACGCCGCTTTCAACGGCAAGGACGCCCAGCTCGAGGCCGCCGTCAGGCACCTCCAGGAGCTCATCGCCAAGGATCCGGTCGAGGTGCCCAAGCACCCGCCCTACCCCGACAAGAAGAAGTGAGGAGGAAGCCGTCACATTCTCCCGCCGAGATCAACCTCTATCTCGTGAGCTGAAGAGGACGCCTCAGGATCCCGGGCGCGGGGAATCTAGCGTCCCCGCCCTTTGGCCATTTCGGTCAGGATCTTGACCGCTTCAGGGCCGCCGACATCGCCGATCGCCCCCACGGCCTCCTTGCGGACGGTCTCGTCGGGGTGCGTCATGACCAGGCTGATGAGGTATGGCAGGCCGCTTCGCCCGGGGAGATCGGGGATAGCATGGATCGCTTCCTTCTGGATCTCCGCGTCCTTGTCGCCGCTCGCGATCTTGACAAGGATCTTGACCGTCGCGGAACTGGCTTTTTCGGCCAGTCCCCGCACGGCCTCGCTGCGGACGGGGCGGTCCGCGCCGTTGAGGGCGAACGAGATGAGCGCCTCCGCGGCGGCCGGGAGATCCATCTCGACAAGCCCTTCGACGGCCCTCTCACGCACCTCGTGCGAAGGATCGGCCTTGATCGTCCTGAGCAAGAGGTCGAGGGCCTGGGGGTCGTTCTGTTCGCCCAGGCAAGCCGCGGCCTCGGCGCGGATCTCTTCACGATCCTTGCCCGCCAGGATCCGCTCGATGAACGGCACGACGACCGCGGGGTCCCGATGAAGCCCGATGGCCCAGAGGATCGTGCGCTTGTCCTCGTCAGCGGAGGCCCTCGCGTAGAGAGGGATCAGATAAGCCAGGCTCTCGGGATCCGTCGCCATGCCCACCCAGACGAACGGCAGCTCCTCGAGATCGAAGGAGAGATCCAGATTGCTGACCCGGATATCGGTCGGAAAATCCTCAGGTCTCGCGGTCAGGAGGACCAGGATGCCGACCTCCTTCATGACCGGACGCTCAGGCTCGTCCGATCTTCGCGCGGCCGCGAAAGCGCGCGCCTCCCCGGGCATGGACGCCGCCGTCCCACGGGCCGCCTGGTCGCCCGCAATCTTTTTCTCGAGGGGCGTCTTCCGCCCGTTGATCATATCGTCCAGCGTGAAATGCGTTCCGGCATCACCCCTAGGATACCAGCCCATCGACGAATGCTCTCCCATCAGGCGGCGGACCCCGAAGCCGAGCCAGAATCCTTTCTCCCACCGGTTGGCCTTCGCTTCGCCGCGGGCCCACGCCACCCGTTCCGCGATCGGCCCGGACGGAGAGGGCTGGAGAAGCGTCTGGCCGGCGGGCCGATCCGGGCCCCGCTCGGGCCGAACGGTCACCGCCGCGGGAGCCGGGATTTCTGTCACGTTCGTCCTTTTCGCCGGCGCCGCTCCCGCGATGAGACAGAGGCCGAAGAGCGCCAGGCCGATCTTCCCGGCCGATCTCTTATCGTCCATGTTCGTCCTGATCTTCGGTCGCGCGGCCAGCCGCGCCCTTTCTTCCCTTGAGCAGCTCCAGCAAAGCCTGGCGCGCCTTGGGGGTCTTGATGTCGCCGAGGGCCGAGACCGCGGCCGTCCTCACCTCGACCTCGGGGTCAGTCTTGGCCACATCGATCAGAATCGAGACCGCGTCATCGCTCTCGGAGGAGCCGAGCGCCTCGACGATCTTTTCCCGCCAATCCCGGCTTTTCTCCTCTTTGATAAGCTTGCCCAGCGCCGTGATCGCGGCCGGATCGTGCTTGTCGGCCATCGCGTCGAGCGCCGCTTCTTTGGCTTCGTCGGACTTGGCTCTCCGATAAACATCGCCGAGGACGACAGCCTTGTTGAGATCCTCGATCTCGGCCAGAGCCTGGGTGGCGTCCCGGGCCAGCTCGGCGTTCGCACCGGCCACGGCCACCGCGGCCAGCGCGGCTTCGGCTTCAGCCCCTCCGACCCTGGCGATCGCCTGAAGGACCTCCTCTTGGACCTCGGCCTCCTTGGCCGCCGACAGGACCTCCTTGAGCTGGGCCAGGCTCTCGGGCGTGCGGTTTTCGGCGATCATCATCGTCGCCGTGCTGCGGATCTCCGGATCGGGGTCTTTGAGGGCCAGCTCTCGCAGGAGTTGGCCGCTTAAGCCGGCCGCCGGCTCTTCCTTGTCCGCCAGGGAGTGGAGGGCCCGGCGCCTGATCTCCGCGTTCTTGGCCTCGCTGAGGACCTGGAGGAGGGCCTCGTTACGGCCCGGTTGGCGCATATCGCCCAAACCGTCCACAGCCAGACGACCGAGTTCGGGGTTCGTGCCCGACAGGGCGATCTGTCTGAAGAAGACGGCGAGGCTCGGATCTTCGAAGTCCGCCAGGGCCTTAAGCGCCGTTCGCCGCAGGGAGATCTCCGCGGCATTCTGGGCGGCGTCCTTGAGGACCGGGACCGCCTCGGCCTTGCCGGCCTCACCAAGGGCCTCCAGGGCGCGGCGGCGAAGCTCGGGCGAGCCGTCGGTCCGTGCGATCTCGACGAGCTTCTGCAAGGCCTTGGGATTATCGAACTCGCCCAGGACATGGATGATGCGCGAGCGGAGCTTGCCTTCCTGGCTTTGGTTGTAAAGATCAAGGAGACTGTCGAGGGCATTGTCGTCGCCGACGTCGCGCAAGGCCTCCAGGGCGGCGATCGCGACCTCCTCGTCGCTCGTCTTGTCCATGGCCTTGACGATGGCCATGTATTCGGGCTTGCCCCGGTCGGCCAGTTCCTCGGCGATCTCGATCATCCGTTTCCTCGCGTCGTCGGCCCATTCGCTCGTGGGATAGGCGGCGATGAAGTCCTGGTAGCACTTGAACACCGTGGCCCGGGGACTGTCGTTTTCCCCGAGGACATAACATTTCCAGAAGCGGGCGTCGTCGGTCCAGGGGCTCTTGGGATAGGCGGTGAGGAATCCGTCGAGGGCCGTGGCCGCCTCTTCCCATTGCTCTTCCATGATCAGGCTGTATACAGCCTGGAACTTTCGAGCGTCTTCCGTCTGGGGTTCAGTCGGTGAGGGCGATGAGAATATGGTCGCCATGCCCAAGGTCAAAAAGACAGCCAAACCGACCGTCAACAGAGCCTTGGTTCCAACACGTCCGGCTGTTTTTCTCATGTTCGTTCTCCTTGATTCGAGGGTTGTATGATCTCAAGCCTCCGCGGCTGTCTTGACTCTGCCCGAGCTGCGGTCATCGCCCCAGGGCCCCGATGCCGGTCCGGCACCTGATTTTTCCGAGGGGCGGTGGACCTCGCTCAGATTGATCTTGAAAAAGATGTCCCTGTCCTCCACACCCGCTTTGATGACCTCGATGTCCGATACGTCCGAGTCTGTGGAGAGATTGGCGATCTGGAGCAGGATCAGCTCCAGATCGGAGACCAGTCTCTCGAGGCGGCGGTCCGAGCTCCGGAGCCCTGCCTTCAGGACGACGGCCTCCCGCAGCAGCTCTTCGGAGGTTCTCTTCTGAAGCGGCAGGTTCAATCTGAAGGGGTCCTCGTCTTGCGGGTTCGCGTTGACGACGGCCAGAAGGAGCATCCGGGAGCGCTTGAGGTAGCGGGAGGCCCGGACGGCAAGCGGCGGGGCGCCGCTGGCCATAGGCGCCGTAACGGCTTCGGACGGAGTCGTACGGACCAAGGCGGGAAGCTCGGCCGGCGGACGGAAGAAGGTCCGCCCAATGAAGATCCCGACAGCGATAAGGAGGATGGCCCCGGCCGTACCGAAGGCCCACATCGGGAGCGCAAACGGGCGGGACACGTCCGTTTCAAGGGCCATCCGCGACTCGAGTCGATCCCAATAGCCCTCCCAGAACTCGGGGGCGCGATCGGGGGCTGGCCGGACCTCCATCTTCCGGACGGCCGCGGCCATTCCTTCGTAAAGCCGGGCACATCCGCTGCAGACGGCGAAGTGGCGCTCCATCTTTTCTCGGGTTTTCGCGTCCAACTCCCCGTAGATGGCCTCGGGGATCCTGTTCCGCCAGTATCGGCATCTTTTCATGTCCGGTCTCCATGGCCCAGGCAAGGCTCGGCGTCATCGAGCTCCTTCTGGAGCTTCTGGATCGAGCGGAAAAGATAGCTCTTCACCAAGCCCAGGCTGACGCCGAGCGTCTGGGCGATCTCTGTGACCTTGAGGTCATGATAGTGGCGAAGAATGAAGACGGCGCGCTCCCGCTCCGAGAAAGTCGCCAGGGCGGCGTCGATCCGGCCGCGCAGATAAGCGGCCTCGACCGCTCGTTCGGGCCCCGGGGCGGGA
>JADGNU010000231.1 GCA_017883305.1 Candidatus Aminicenantota bacterium
GCCAGGTGGATCTCGTTATCGCCGAGATCGTAGGGTTCCTTCCGGTCACGGAGCCAGGTCAGCTCGAGCTGATGCGCCGAGTGGCCGTCGCCGAGATAGACGAGGATGTAGCTCTCGTCTCTGGCTTCCTTGCGCCGGACCTCCTCGAGTCCGAGCGCCTCTTTGTAGAACGCCAGGCTCTTTCCCAGATCAAGCACATTGATATTGTTGTGAGCGAATGTGAATCTCATAGGACCCCTCCCGCTTCGGAGCATAGCGTAAAACAGCGACCCGGTCCAGCTAGCGAAAGATCGGAGCAGCGAGGTGGAGCCCAGGCCATCGGCAGGCTCCCCCGAGCAGCACCGAGCCGGTATCCAGTCAGCCCAGGCTCGGTGTGATGAAGCTCTCGATGAAGGCGGCGATCAGCAGAAGGGGCAGGACGACGAGGACGAACGAGCGGACGACGTTCCGGGCCGGGCTCTCGAAAAGGGCGGCCGCCTGCTCCGGGTTGGCTTCGAGGACCTCTGGGGCCGCCGTCGTCGTCGTCGCGGCGTCCTTCCTGGTCCGTCTCCTGAGCCAGGCGGCCCGGACCTTTCGCCCCATGGCCGCCGAAAGATAGAGCCCCACGGCCGTCGCGTAGAGGACGGCGGTGAGCTCGAAGACGCCGTGGGGCAGGATCTGGGTCAGGACGAGCCGCAGAACTGGGAGGTGCTGGTGTTTTGAGATGGAAACCAGGAGCCCGAGGACACCGCCATTGATGATCGGGTCGAAGATAGGCAAAAAGGCAAAGGGGATGACACCGGCGGCCACGGCGACGACCGAGGCCCGGGCGTTGTGGTAGAACAATGTCAGCGCCAGGGCCAGGGGCGGCGCTTGGAGAGAAATGTCTTTGAGAGACTCGGCGACGAGATCAAGGGCCTTTTTTTCCTGGGCCGGCCACAGGCTGAAAAAGACGTATCCTGCCACGAATCCCAGGCCCAGGGCGCGCGCTGCATACTTGAAGTATTTCCGATAGTCCCTGCACCATGCCGCCCATTCCTCTCGATAAAGGCGGCGGACGAGGCCGGGCTGGCGTACGGGCGGTGCGATCCCGGCCGGCCGCTCCAAAGGGCTCATCTCATCCATGGCCGCGCCGTCCGGCTACCGGGCGACGAGCTCCCGCTCGATCTGTTCCAGGGTTTTGCCTTTGGTTTCCCGGACGCGGGACTTGATGAAGAAGAAGCCCAGGACGCTGATGCCGGCGTAGATCCAGAACGTCCCGGCCGGGCCGAGCCCCTTGTTGAGGTGGGGGAACGAATAGGTCAACACGAAACAGGCCGACCACAGGGCGAACGTCGACACGGACATGGCCGCGCCACGGATGCGATTGGGGAAGATCTCGGAGAGGATAACCCAGGTCACCGGGGCGAGGGACAGGGCGTAGAGGGCCATGGCGATGAGGACGAGCAAAAGGATGTGGACTCCTCGGCTGTGGACGGCGTAGCTCGCCCCGATCAGGCCGAAGGCCACGGCCAGCCCGGCCGAGCCAGCCAGCATCAAGGGCTTCCGGCCCAGCCGGTCGACGAGCCGGATGGCGACGAGGGTGAAGATCAGATTGACCGCGCCGGTGACGACGATATTGAACAGGACGTCGCTCACGCCATAGCCCGCGGCCGTGAATATCTCCTGGGCATAGTTGAAGATGACGTTGATGCCGCACCACTGCTGATAGACGGCCAGAGCGATGCCGATGACGAGGACCCCGGTCAGACCCGGCTCGAGCAGGTCGCGGAAGCGGACCCGGCCGATCTCGCCCGCGGCGAGCGTCGAGCGGATGTCGGCCAGGGCCTCGGCGGCAAAACCCTGACCGCCGACCTTGGCCAGGACGCGCCCGGCTTCTTCGGCCCGGCCGTTCTTGACCAGCCAGCGCGGGCTTTCCGGGACGAGGAACATCAGCAGAAAGAAGAGGAACGCCGGCACGGCCTCGGCGCCGAACATCCAGCGCCAGCCGGCCTGGCCGTTCCAGGAGGCGAGGATGTTCGCAGCGGTCGCTCCTGCCGGCACGGGCTTGGCGATGAGCCAGTTCGTGAGCTGGGCCGCCAGAATGCCGATGACGATCGTCAGCTGGTTGACCGAGACGAAGCGGCCCCGCATGGAGGCCGGGGAGATCTCTGCGATGTACATGGGGGAGAGGTTGGAAGCCAGGCCGATGGCCACGCCGCCGAGGAGGCGGTTGGTGATGAAGATGGAGAAGCTTGGCGCGAGCGCGGTGAGGATCCCGGTGACAGTGAATAGGAATGCCGCGAGGATGAGCAGCTTCTTCCGCCCGAAGCGGTCGCTCAGGCCGCCCGAGACGAGCGCGCCGACGAGGCAGCCGATAAGGGCGCTCGACATGGCCCAGCCGATCTGGGACGGCGTGGTCAGATTGAAGAACTTCTCGTAAAAGGGCTTGGCCCCGCCGATGACGACCCAATCGTAGCCGAAAAGGAGCCCGCCCATGGCCGAGACGAGGGTCACGCCCCAGATGTAGCGCATGTTGTAAGCGGGGCGCTCGTCCATAACTTGTCCTTGTTTACAACAATTCACCGCAAAAGTATAGACGCGAGGACCGGTCTCATTGACTCCGCCCGGCGGCCGGGAACATAATCCGGGCCGGAGGGCTCCCATGAACAGACGCCGTCGGTTTTCACTTCTTCTGGCCGGGCTCGTCGTATGCGTTCTGGCTCCCGTCATCCAAGGGCGGAAAGCTCCAAACATCTTTGCCGACACGCCCGCCGGGACGTCCGTGGCGGACGCGGGCCGGCTCGACTGGTGGAGGGACGCCCGCTTCGGTCTCTTCATCCACTGGGGCCCGATCAGTCTCAAGGGGACAGAGATCAGCTGGTCGCGGGCCAATTCCAACCCGCTGTGCCCGAATAAAGGGGACATCCCGGTCGAGGTCTATGATAACCTGTACAAATCGTTCAATCCGACGCTGTTCGACGCGGACCGCTGGGCGGCCATGGCCAAGGAAGCCGGGATGCGCTATGTCGTCCTGACGGCGAAACACTGCGACGGGTTCTGCCTCTGGCGGAGCGCTGAGAGCGATCACCACATCGGCCTCTCGCCTTTCCAGCGCGACATCTGCGGCGAGCTGGCCGAGGCCGTCCGCAAAGCCGGACTGCGCATCGGCTGGTACTACTCGCCGATGGATTGGCGCGACCCCGACTGCCGGACCGAGCGCAACGCGGCCTACGTCAAGCGCATGCAAGGCCAGATCCGCGAGCTCGTCACACGCTACGGCCGGATCGATGTCCTTTGGTTCGACTGGGACGGCGGAACGATTCCCTGGGACCAGGCGGCGACCTATCGCATCGTGCGCCAGGCCCAGCCCTCGATCATCATCAACAACCGCTTGGACTGCAGCTTCGGCGGGCTTTCGGCCGACCGCGACATGGGCCCGAACGCCGATTACCTGACGCCCGAGCAGGTGATCGGGGCATACAACGACCGGCAGCCGTGGGAGACGTGCATGACCCTGGGCACCCAGTGGTCGTGGAAGCCGGACGACCGGATCAAGTCCGTGGACGAGGTCATCCGCATCCTGGCGGGGTGCGCCGGCGGCGACGGGAACCTGCTCCTCAATGTCGGGCCAGAGCCGTCCGGCCGCATCGAGCCGCGCCAGGTCGACGTCCTCAAGGGCGTCGGAGCCTGGCTGGACCGGAACGGCGCCAGCATCTATGGCACGCGGGGCGGACCTTTCAAACCCGGCCGATACGGCGCTTCGACGCGGCGGGACAACCTCATTTATCTTCATGTCTTCGCTTGGGACGGTCCATCGCTCAAGCTGCCGGGGATCTCGTCGAAAGTCGTCGGCAGCCGCCTCCTCGGCGGCGGCCGGGTTTCGGTGCGGCAGACTGAGAACGGCCTCGACATCTCCGTCCCGGCAGGGGACCGGCACCCCGCGGATACGGTCGTCGTCCTCGAGCTCGACGGCCCGGCGGCCCGCCTACCGGCCATGGACGTGCCGGGTCAGGCCTTGAAATAACCCGAATCAGGCCAAAAACCGGCCACGAACTCAGGCAACTCCATCCGCCTAAGCTACTTAGAGAGAAATAAAAAGCTTGATTTTTGTTCTAATATCTGATATATTACATATCAGCTAAAAGTTAAGTTATCTAGTAACAATAATTTAAATAAACGCAACGACTACCGATTGGGACATGGAACGCAAAGACCATGACAGGACGGGTTTTCGATATCAAGCGCTACTCGATCCATGACGGGCCGGGCATCCGGACGACCGTCTTCCTCAAGGGGTGCGGCCTGCATTGTCTCTGGTGTCACAATCCCGAGAGCATCAATCCCGGTCCTGAGCTCATGCACTGGCCGGCGCGTTGCACGCGCTGCTACGCTTGTGTCAAAGCCTGCCCGGTCGCGGCCCTATCCAAGGACCAGTCCGATGTCGTCGTCGTCGACCGCGCACGATGCGATCTCTGCGGCAAGTGCGCCGACGCCTGCCTCTATGACGCCATGCAGATCGTCGGCCGGGAGATGACCGTCGAGGACGTCCTGGCCGAGGTCGAAAAGGACCGGATCTTCTACGAGCAGTCCGGCGGCGGGGTCACCCTTTCGGGCGGCGACCCGCTCGTCCA
>JADGNU010000232.1 GCA_017883305.1 Candidatus Aminicenantota bacterium
CCTCCGCGGTCTTTCTCCGGCCGACGATGCGGTCCCGATGCTGGGCGAAGGCGGCTTCGACCTCGCGGTCGCAGAAAGCGAGGGAGATCGATCGCGTGGCACGTCCCCGGGCCTTGAGTCCTTCGAAGGTCCGGCCGATGCCCTCGAGAACGACGCTCAGGGGGATCCTCTTCTCTTCCCAGACGGCGATGGCTGCCTGGTCTTTCGGCGAGAGGACGAGCGCGCCGCCGCGGCGCTCGAGAAAAGCGCGGGCGATCTCCTGGTAGTAGCCGCTCTGTCCGCTGTCGTCCATGGTCGTGCCCGGCGCCCCGGTCAATCCCGGACGTCGCGGTTCCTGTCGTGGATGATCCTCAGGCCTTCGAGGACGAGATCGGGCTCGTAGGCGTCGATCTCGGCAAGCTCCGAAGCGACCTGACCGCCGTAGCCGCCCGTGGCGACGACCCGGGCCTTCGGGCCGAGCTCTTTGCGGATCTCTTCGATCGTCTTCGTGACCAGGCCGATGTAGCCGAAATAGAGTCCTGATTGCATGCTCGATACGGTCGTGCGGCCGATGGCCCGTTTGGGCTTGCGGAGCTCGATGCGCGGCAGCTTGGCCGTCTTGAGATAGAGCGCCTCGGCCGATATCTGGATGCCCGGGGCGATCGCCCCTCCCAAGTACTCGCCCTTGGCCGAGACGGCGTCGAACGTCGTCGCCGTGCCGAAATCGAGGATGATGACGGGTCCGCCATACTTCTCGAAGGCGGCGACCGCGGCGGTGATACGGTCGGCCCCGACGTCGAGCGGGGTCTCGTAGAGAATGGGCATGCCCGTCTTGAGGCCCGGGCCGACGACGCTGGCCGTGGTCGCGAAATAGGTCCGGCAGACCTCTTCGATGACGGGTGTCAGCGGAGGGACGACGCTCGAGATGATGGCCGCCGTGATCTTGCTGGCCGCGAGGCCGGAGACCTGCATCAAGTTGAGGAAGGTGACGCCGTATTCGTCGCTCGTCTTGCCGCTGTCGGTCTTGATCTTCCAGCTTTTGACGAGCTTGCGGCCGCGGAACAGCCCAATAGCGATCGTCGTGTTGCCGACATCGAATGCCAAGAGCATCTTGGGCCTCCTCAGGAGATCCGTTCGAGCTTCAGGACTGCCGCCAAGGCGGCGGTCCGGGCCCCGGCCCGGGCGACGACGAGCCGGCCTTCCGCGTCGAGCCCGAGGTATTCCGCGTCGAAGATCCCCTCGGCCGTCTCGACCCTCACGGCCGAGCCCCGGGGAAACGCCGGCCTCGATTCGAACGTCCTGATGATCTTCTCCTTGTCTCCCAGGGTAAGGACATTATACCAGCGGTCGAGGGCCCCGCAAAGGGCGGTCCAGAGGGCGTCGACCGTCACGGCGCGCCCGCCGGCGATCCGGATGGACGTCGAGGCCGCGCGGATGTCTGCGGGGAAATCGTCCGGCCCGTGGCCGACATTGAGGCCGATGCCGACGACGGCGAAGTCTCCGCCGGCTCCCCCGCTGACCCCTTCGGACAGGATGCCGCCGAGCTTTCTTCCGCCGTGGACGATGTCGTTCGGCCACTTGAGCCCGCACTCGACCCCGCTCGTTTCGAATACGGCGTCAGAGGCGGCCAGCCCGGCGGCGAGAGGAATAAGATGCGGAGACGGCAGGGCCCCGCCTCCGGGGCCGCGGAGGATGAACGAGGCGTAAAGTCCCAGGCCTGCGGGCGAATGCCAGGCGCGCCCTTTCGTCCCCCGTCCCCGGGTTTGTTCTTTGGCCAGGACCGCCGTCCCGTGGGCCGCCCCCTGAAGGGCGAGTGCGCGGGCGGCGTCGTTCGTCGAGGGAACGGTCTCGAACCGATGGACGATGGCGCCGACGGGCATGGCTTCGGCTTCGGGGCTCAAGCTCCGGCCAGCGCCGCCAGGTTCTGGCCGAGCTTTTCCCGGCGGGCCTGAAGCTCCTCGAGCCGGGCGCGCGTCTCCGTCACAACGGCGGCCGGCGCCTTGGCGACGAAATCGGCGTTCCCAAGCTTGCGTTCGATCTTCTCGGCTTCCGCCGCGATCTTGGCCAGCTCCCTTTGGAGCCGGTCCCGTTCCTGGCCGATGTCCGCCGGCTTCCCCGGGACGAGGCCGATCTCGAAGGGGCCGGCGACGCCCTTGAGCAGCCCCTCGCCGTCCGGGAGCCCAGCCGCGAATTCGAGGCTGGCCAGACCCGCCAGCGTGCTCACGGATGCGCTCTGGGCCTCGAGGGCGGCCGTCTCTTCGGGGGCGGCGGACTTGACGATGAGCCGGAGCTTGTCCTTGGGCGCGATCTTGTTCCCTGCGCGGATAGTCCGGGTTTCGACGATGACCGCCTGGACGAGGGCCATGGCCTTCTCGACGGCCTCGTCCTTCCAGCCCTGTTCGGGAACGGGAAAAGGCGCGACGGCGATCGACTTCCCGGCCCCCGGCAGGTGCTGCCAGATCTCCTCGGTGATGAAGGGCATGAAGGGGTGGAGCAGCTTCAGGATGCGGTCGAGGGCGTCGGCCAGGACGGCCTCGGTCGTCGCCCGGCCCTCGCGCAGGCCGACCTTGGCGAACTCGATGTACCAGTCGCAAAACTCGTGCCAGACGAAATGATAGATGAGGTCGGCCGCCTCATAGAACTTGTACTCGCGCAGGCTCGCGTCGAGCGCGGCCGTGATCGCGCTCAGCCGGCTGCGGATCCAGCGGTCGGCGAGAGTGAGCTCCGATTCACGGACCTCGGGACGTTCGGACTTGAGATTTATCAGGACGAAGCGCGAGGCGTTCCAGATCTTGTTGGCGAACGCTTGGTAGCCGGCCATGCGCTCCTCGGACAGGGCCAGGTCCATGCCCGGCACGGCCAAGGCCGCCAGGGTGAAGCGCAGCGCGTCCGTCCCGTACTTATCGATCATCTCCAGCGGGTCGATGATGTTGCCTTCCGACTTGCTCATCTTGCGCCGATTGAGGTCGCGGACGAGGCCGTTGATGAAAACCTGGCGGAAGGGGATCTCGCCGCGGAACTTGAGGCCCATCATGATCATACGGGCGACCCAGAAGAAGATGATGTCGAAGCCGGTCGACATCAGGTCGGTCGGGTAAAAGGCCCGCAGGTCCTCGGTCTCGTCGGGCCAGCCGAGCGTCCCGAACGGCCACAGGGCCGAGGAGAACCAGGTGTCGAGGACGTCCTCGTCCTGGTCGACGGGCCCGCCGCACTTGTCGCACTTCTCGGGCGGCTCCATGGCCACTTGGATCCGGCCGCAGTCCCGGCAGTACCAGGCCGGGATGCGGTGGCCCCACCAGAGCTGGCGCGAGATGCACCAGTCGTGGATGTTGTACATCCATTCGAAATAGGTCTTGGCCCAGTTCCCCGGGACGAATTCGATCGAGCCGTTCTCGACGACGCGGATGGCCTCGTCGGCGAGCGGCTTGATGCGCACGAACCACTGCCACGAGAGGTGCGGCTCGATGATGTTCTGGCAGCGGTAGCAGTGGCCGACGGCGTGCTCGTAGTCCTCGACCTTGACGAGGACGCCGAGAGCCTGGAGCTTCTCGATGACCTTTTTCCGGGCGGCAAAACGGTCGAGGCCGGCGAACTCCGGGCCGGCCTCGTCGGTCATCTTGCCCGAGCCGTCGATGACGATGATCTGTGCCAGGCCGTGCTTCTTGCCGAGCTCGAAATCGACCGGGTCGTGGGCCGGCGTGACCTTGACCGCCCCGGTGCCGAAATCGCGTTCGACCCGCTCGTCGGTGATGACCGGGATGGCCCGGTTCTGGATCGGCAGGAGGACCCGCTTGCCGTGGAGGTGCCGGTAGCGCTCGTCGTCCGGGTGGACGGCGACGGCGGTGTCGCCGAGCATCGTCTCGGGCCGCGTCGTGGCCACGGTGACGGACTCGTCCGACCCCTCGACGGGATAGCGGACGTACCAGAGCTTGCCGCGCACGTCCTTGTGCTCGATCTCGATGTCCGAGAGCACCGTCCGACAGTGCGGGCAGCGGTTGACGAGGAAGTAATCGCGGTAGATCAGCCCCTCGTTATAGAGCGAGACGAAGACGTGGATGACGGCCCGGCTGAAGCCCTCGTCCATGGTGAAGCGCTCGCGCGACCAGTCCAGCGAGGCGCCGAGCTTCTTGAGCTGTCCGGTGATCACGCCGGCATACTTGTCTTTCCAGTCCCAGGCGATGCGGAGGAATTCCTCGCGGCCGATCTTCTCCCGGGTCAGGCCCTTTTCGGCCAGCCGCCTCTCGATGACGTTGTGGACGGCGATCGAGGCATGGTCGGTCCCGGGCAGCCACATGCAGTTGTAACCCTGCATCCGCTTCCAGCGGGTGATGATGTCCGGCAGGGTGAAGCACAGGGCGTGGCCCATATGGAGGATGCCGGTGACGTTCGCCGGCGGCAGGACCATCGAGAACTTGGGCTTCGAGGACTTGGGGTCGCCGACGAAGAGTCCCTCGTCGAGCCAGAATTGTCCCCACTTCTCCTCGACCGGTTTGGGGTCGTAGGCTTTGGCCAGTTCGTCTTTCGTGTTCATGATTTCGACATCCATTCCTTGAGGTCGGCCAGGACGCGGGCCCGGACGCGCTTCTCGATCTCCCGCTCCATGTCGAC
>JADGNU010000233.1 GCA_017883305.1 Candidatus Aminicenantota bacterium
GCGGACGCGCAGGTTCCTGAGCCGGGGAATGAGTCCGACCATGCGGTCGGCGACCATGGGCAGGAAGGAGCTTGTCTCGCGGACGTCCTCCCCCCAAATGCTGGGGCTGGGGGTGATGCAGAAGATGACCTGGCCGGTGGCATGCTGGTAGAAATAATAGTTGGTCGAGCCGGCCACGGGACGGATATCGACGACCATCGGCTCGAGGAACCTGGCCACGGCCTCGGTCACGGCGGCCTCGTGCGAATCGGGACGGACGGGGACGTCGATACCGGCCCAGGCAGCGACCTCCGCACCCCGGGGCCCGGCCGCGTTGACGACGATGGGGGCGCTGTATTCGCCCTTGTCCGTGCGCACGCCCGTTACGCGGCCGCGGGCGGTGATCAGGGCGGCCACGCGCTCGCTGAAATGGAAGACGGCGCCAAGCGACTTCGCCCGTCTGTAGAACGCATGACAGGCGAGCAGGGGAGAGGCGTTGCCGTCGTCGGACGACAGCGTCCCGCCGATGAGACCGTCGGGATTGAGGTCCGGGATGATCTCGAGGAAGCCCGCGGCGTCGTACCAGTCGATGTTGAGGCCGTAGCGCTTCTGGATGACGAGAAGATCTTTGAGGGTCCGTTCCTCCTCGGGCCGATAGGCCACGTAGCTATAGCCGCCTTTGTGCCACTCGATGTCGTCCCCGCGGCCCTCTTTCCAGGTCGAGAAGATCTCCAGGCTGCGCAGGCATAGCCGGATCTTGGCCGGGTCGGAGTGAGTGGCCCGCAGCCCGCCGATGGCCCGCTTGTTCGAGCCCTGACCGACGCTCGGGAATTGATCGATGACCAGGACCTTGAGACCGGCTTCGGCCAGGTTCATGGCCGTGGGCGTGCCCACGCTTCCGGAGCCGACGACGATGACGTCGAATCCCTTAGTCGCTGTCATGGCCCTTGTCCTTCCCGCCGAGGCCGGCGAAGATGCCCATCGGGACCTCGATGAAGAGCGGCCGCTTCGGCTGGTCGACGACCTCGGCGTCGGGCACCCCCTCCTCCCGGAAGATCCTATGGATGAGGGGCGTGCAGGTCTTGGCCCCGCACGAGCCCATGCTCGTCCGGGTGAGAGCCTTGATCTCGCTGATGTCCCGCACGCCTTGTCGGATCAGCCCGCGGATCTCGCCCGCAGTGACTCGCTCGCAGCGACAGACGATGGCGTCCTCGGCCGTCCGTTTGACGTACTGGCCGAGGGGCTCAGCCGTCTCCGGCGGCTGGATCCTGATGCCGGCGATTCTCTTGGCATATTCGCGAGGGGCCCGGACCTTGACGATAACGGTGCGGTCATTGGCCTTGATGGCTTTGACCGCTCCGACCTCGACCCGGCCGAGGGCATTCCCCTCGGTGTCCTCGACGACGACGCTGTCCCCGGCCTTCAGGCTGTCCTTGAGGAACTCGAAGGCGATGGCCACGGTCGGGAATTCCGCGTCCTTGCGGTAGTCGACGAGGGTGATGGCCAGTCCGGGACAGATGGCAATACACTTCTCGCAGCCGGAGCAGCGCTTCCCGCCCTTCTCGCCCAGGAAAGTGGGGAGAAGACGGATGTCCGTCTTGTCCATATCGATGAGGGCGTTGGGGCAGACCGCCGTGCACGGGTCGCAGGGGATCTCCTGGTTGCAGTGGATGACAGGGAAGACGCCCCCCTCTTCGCTCGGCGTCCGCTCGTGCACGGTCGCGCCCGGCTTCGACTTCAGGATCTCCGCGGTCCGGTACCAATCCGCGGAGATCTCGCCGACGTCGTGGCCGAGCGCCCGGGCCACTTCGAGCCCGCGGATCTTGCCGGAGAAAATGGCCGCGGAAGCCTCGGCGATCTCCTCGGCGTCGCCCGCGGCGAAGGCGCCGAGGCCGAATTCGCGGGCTTTTTCGTAAAATTCGTTGACGGGATCGAGGCCGACAGCGATGAGCAGGGTGTCGCATTCGAACGACCGTTCGGTCCCCGGGACGGGTCGAAATCTTTCGTCGACGCGGGCGATGGTCACCGATTCGAGGGCGTCCGTGCCGTTGGCGCTGACGACCGTATGCGATGTCGAGATGGGCACGCCCAGCCGGGCCAGCTTGTCCCGGTGGACCTTGTAGCCGCCGCATTCCGGCAGGACTTCGACCAGCCCGACGACGGCGATGCCGGCCTGGAGGGCATGATACCCGGCGATGAGGCCGACGTTGCCGCCTCCGACGATGAACAGCCGTCCGGTCGGCTTGACCAGGTCCCTGTTGACCAGCGTCTGGAAGGCTCCGGCGCCGTACACCCCGGGCAGCGTGTTGCCCGGAAAGGCCAGATTCTTCTCCCGCGCGCCCGCTGTCACCAAGAGGATCTCCGGTTCGACGAGGACATAGCGCCGGCCGTCGACGAGGACGCCGACCTTTTTATCGCTGTAGACGGCCAGGGCCGGGCTCTGGAGCCAGACGCGCACGCCGGGGAACGAGCGGACCTCGTTCTCGAGGCGCGTGGCGATGTCGATACCCCGCGTCCCGGCGTAAACGGCATCGATGGAGCCGAAGAAGCGATGGGTCTGGAGGACGAGCTTGCCGCCGAGCCGGTGCTTGTCGTCGATGAGGAGCGTTTCGATGCCCCGCCGGCCCAGTTCAATCGCGGCTGAAAGCCCGGCCGGACCGCCACCGATGATCAGGACGGGCACGCGGATGGTCTCGATGGGGCTGGCCTTTTCGAGCCCGGCCGTGCGGGCGTCGACCTGGGGCAGCTCCGGCAGCCCCTCGACAGGCTCGACCCGGACCCCGGCACGGACGAGCTCCATGCAGGATTTAACGGGGATGCCGTCGACTAGGACGAGGCACTGGGAACACTGGCCGTTGGCACAAAAAATTCCCTGGGCGGCGCCGTCCTTGGCGTGATGTCCGAAGACGCGGATGCCGGAGGCGAACAGGGCGGAAGACAGGGTTTCGCCCTCTAGGGCTTCAAGGGTCTGGCCCTTCCAGGTGAAGGGGACCTTAGGTCTCGCGGGGATGGGCAGAATGGGGTGCTGTTCGATGCGATACATGGACGGCCAATCTCCTCTGTTCTTCAACGGGCGGCCCGAAAAGAGCGTCATTATAGCATAGAGAAACGGCAGGGGGTAGACTGTCCGGAGTTGATGTATAATCGATTTCAATGGCCCTGAAAAACGGGATCTTGGTTCGAGCCGGAGCGGCCGGACTCGTCCTCGTCCTCTTCCTGGGCACTTCCGTCGCCGCGGCGGGCGCGCCGCCGTCCGCCGGCCAAATCCCTGCGCCGGCTGAGAAGCCGGTCCTTGAAACTAACGATCGTTTCACCTTGAAAGAGGCCGGCCGGGAATTTCTCGGCGACGCCGGCCGGATCTGGTCATCGCCGGCGCGCATCAAGACCAAACATATCGTTCCCCTCGTCGGCTTGGCCGCGGCCACGGCGTTCCTCATCGCCTCCGACGAATCCATCCGCGACGGCGTCCAGACGTACGCCGGAAAGCACGCCTGGGTGGGCGACGTCGCTCCCGTGGTCACCGAGATGGGAGGGTTGGCCGGATTCGCGACGGCCGGAGCCTTCTTCGGCGCCGGCCTCCTCTTCAAGGACACCCGGGCCAGGGATACGGGCTACCTGGCGGCGAGCGCCATCCTCCAGTCCTTCCTCGTGGACAACGTTCTCAAGGGCCTGACCGGACGTCAGCGGCCATACGTCAGCGGCGGCCAGGACCACTGGGCCGGACCTGCGGGGTTCTTCAAGCGATTCGAAAAAGGCGGCGGAGGTCTCTACGGTTCTTGTCCCTCCGGTCATACGGCGGCGGCGTTTTCCCTGGCCACCGTCATCGCGCTGCAGTACCGGCAGCATGCCTGGGTGCCGGTCGTGGCCTATACGCTGGCCACCGGCGTGGGGCTGTCAAGGCTGGCCCTAGACCGCCATTGGGCCTCCGACGTGGCCATCGGTGCTGTCGTGGGCCATTTCGTGGCCCGGTTCGTCGTCCGCAACCATGACCGACGTCAACGCGCCGTCCCGATGCTCGCCTGCTCGGGCCGGGCCGTCGCTTTCAGCGTCTTCATCGACTTGAATTAGGGGCCCGATGGATCCCATTGCGCCAGCCGATCTCGCGGAAAGGATGGACCGATGAAAACGATCTCCCTCATGATCCTCGTTCTTTGTCTGGGAGCCTCGGTCGGCTCGTCCGGCCAGCGGACGGAGAAGCCCGTTCTCCATGGCCGGGAATGGGTGGCTATCACGGGAAAGCCGTTGGCGGCCACGGCCGGCGCCATGATCTTCGCCAGGGGCGGCAACGCCGTCGACGCGGCCTGCGCCATGCTCGGGGCCGTCTGCACGATGCACGACGTCCTCAGCTGGGGCGGGGAGACCCAAGCCCTGATCTACAACCCGAAGACCGGCAAGGTCATCGGTCTGAACGCCCTGGGCGTTGCGCCCTCAGGCGCCACTGTCCAATTCTACAAAGACAGGGGCTACGCCTATCCGCCAGAATTCGGGGTCCTCTCGGCCGTCACCCCGGGCACTCCGGGCGGGCTCCTGACGATGCTGGCCGAGTTCGGGACGATGAGCCTGGCCGAGGTCCTGGCCCCCGCCCTGCGCATGGCCGAGGGCTAC
>JADGNU010000234.1 GCA_017883305.1 Candidatus Aminicenantota bacterium
CATTTCAGCGCCAACATCTACGGGGCCTTTGGCGATCCGGCCAGGGCACTTTATTCTTATAGTTACCAGTTTCTCTACGCCGAGCCGGGCACGCAGACAGGAGCTTTGGCCACCTTCGTGCTGAACCCCCAGTGGACGTTTGACGCCGGCGTCACGCGGGGCTGGAACCAGTCGACGCGCGACGCCAACGGTTCCCTGGACTTCTTGGGCCGCGTGACGTATACCCCCAGCGACAAGACCTCCATCATTTTCGTGATGACGGACGGTCCGGAGTTCCCGACGGGCGCCGGAGAGAATCTGCCCCCTGGCGACAGCAGCTGGTGGACCGCCTTGGACTTGGTGATAACTCACAAAGTCAATGAAAAATTAGGCCTCGGATTGGGCTTTGACTGTGTCGTTTCACCGCACATTCCCGGATTACCGGACGGTGCCAAGCAGTGGGGCGGCGTGGCTGGCTACGTCAGCTACGCGATTGACCCGCACTTCACGCTGAACACGCGGCTGGAATGGTATAAGGACGCCGCCAATGGCTTTTCCACTGGCGCTCCCGTCGGCGCCAACACCTATGAGGCGACCGTGGGCGTGGCCATCAAGCCGTTCCCGAAAGACGGCATTCCCTCGCACTTGCTATTCCGACCGGAAGTCCGTTACGACCACTCTAACCGCCCGGTCTTCGACGGCGGCCGCCAAGATCAGCTGACATTCAGCGTGGGCGCTCTCTTCGCCTTTTGAAGATCATGTCCAGGCCGGCTCGGGGGAAGAGGGTGTCAACCTTCGGGGTATTGCCAAGGATTAGACGCCGTACTTTTTTCGCCGGCGCCAGAGGGTGGCTTGGTCGATGCCGAGCACAGCCGCCGCTTCCTGGAGGGATTTGGAGTCTGCCAGAACTCGCCGGATGTGAGATTCCTCGATCTTGTCGAGACTGACGGGGTCGCCGATCTTGACCTCGGCGCCTCGCGGGGAGAGATGCGCGGGGAGACACTCGAGGCCAATGCGGTCGGCCGGACAGAGGATGGCGGCACGTTCGATAGCGTTGCTCAACTCCCTGAGGTTCCCCGGCCAATGATAGGCGGTCAGCGCCCGGAGCGCTTCATCGTCGAATCCCAGGAATGAGCGGTGATTGTTGCGGGCGTGGAAGGCCAGAAGCCGTTCCGCCAGGATGGGCACGTCATCCGGTCTCTCCCGGAGAGGAGGGATCTCGATCGGGATCACGCTGAGACGGAAATAGAGGTCCTCCCGGAACCGGCCTTCCTTGACGGCCTGCGCCAGGTTCGTGTTCGTGGCGGCGATCAACCGCATGTCCGCCTTGCGCGTGACGGTGTCACCGATGCGCTCGTATTCCCTGTCCTGGACAAAACGCAGGAGTTTCGGCTGGAGGGGGAGCGGCAGGTCGCCGATCTCGTCCAGGAAGAGCGTCCCGCCGTCGGTCGCGGCAATGCGGCCCGGGTTATCGCGGACGGCGCCCGTGAAGGCTCCCTTCACATGCCCGAAAAGCTCGCTTTCCAGCAGCTCGGGAGGGAAGGAAGGGCAGGAGATGAGGCTGAACGGCTTGTCCGCCCGGCCACTCCAGGAGTGGATGGCCCGCGCCAGGACGGTTTTGCCTGTTCCACTCTCCCCGCAAAGGAGGATCGTGGCCTCGGAGGCGGCGGCCTGGCGCGCCATGTTCACGGCCCTCTGCATCTGGGGGCTCGAGCTCGAGAAATCGATCTCGGGACGCTGGCGCCCAAGGTCCTCCTGGAGCGCCGCGACCTTCCGCTCCAGGAACCGGACCTCGAATACCTTCCGGACCGCAAGGTTGATCTGAGCAGGCGTGAACGGCTTGGGAATGTAATCGGTGGCCCCTCGCCGGATCGCCTCGACCGCGGTGTCAATGGATGCGTAGGCCGTGATAACGATGATCTTGAGCCATGGCGTCGCTGCCAGGAGGGCCGGGATGAGGTCGAGGCCATCGTCCGTGCCCAGCCGGAGGTCGACGAAGGCGAGCTCAAAGGACCTGTGCGAAGCCTCCGCCAGGGCGTCCTGAAAGTTGCTGACGGCGGTGACTTTGTGGCCTTCCGTCTCGAGACACACGGTCAGCGTTTTCCGGATGTTGATCTCGTCGTCCACGACGAGGATATGGAGAGTGGAATCCACGACCGGGCTGCCTTTTTCAGATCCCATATATTGTCCGTTTCTTATCTCAAGCATAGCGGACAACCGCGCTAAAAAGCAATATCAAGCCGCCCACTCTCGCCTAATGGATATCTCCGGGCCGATCGAACAAGATACGAGCTGTATGGCCCAGCCCGGCGCGTTTTCTCTCCTTGAAGTCCAGGAGCTTCTTACGCATGCGGAGCGATGCGGGCGTGACCTCCAACAGCTCGTCCTCGTTGATATAGTCCATCATCTGGTCCAGCGCCAGGATGGCGGGCGCATCGATTTTGGCGGCGATATCCGACGTTGAGGACCTCATGTTCGTGAGATGCTTCTGCTTGGTCGGATTGACCGCCAGGTCGTGGGCGTACATGGTTTCGCCGACGATCTGTCCGACGTAGACCATGTCTCCTGCGGACACGAAAAGACGGCCGCGGTCCTGGATGTTCGCCACGGCATAGGTGGCGACGGTCCCCGTGCGGTCGGAAACCAGGACGCCGTTCCTGCGGCCGCCGATCTTCCCGGCCCACTCACGGTAGCCGAGATAGGTGTGGGCCATGACGCCGTTGCCCCTCGTCTGGCTCAGGAACTCCGTCCGGAATCCGAATAGCCCCCGCATGGGGACGGTAAAGGTCAGACGGGTATAAGTCCCCTTCAGGTCGATCATCCTTTCCAATACGCCTTTTTTCTCCCCCAGCATTCGGATGACCGTGCCGGCGCACTCCTTGGGCATGTCCGCGACCAGCGTCTCGTAGGGTTCCAGCACCTTGCCTCCATCCGTCTGCGTGATGACCTGGGGCATGGAAACCTGGAACTCGTAGCCTTCGCGGCGCATCTGTTCGATGAGGATAGCCAGCTGCAGCTCGCCGCGGCCGGCGACCGTGAACCGGTCTGGAGAATCGCCCCATTCGACGGAGATGGACACGTTGGTTTTCAGCTCCTTTTCGACGCGCTCGCGCAGTTTGCTGGAGGTGACATGTTGACCTTCCCGGCCTCCGAAGGGGCTGTTGTTGACCATGAAGATCATGGAAACGGTCGGCGGCTCGATGGTCAGAATGTTGAGGCGGATGGGATTCGCGGGGTCGGCGATGGAATCGCCGATGGTCACGGAAGGGATGCCCGCGAAGGCGAAGAGCTCTCCCGCCTCGACGACGGGCACCACGGTCCGTTCCAGTCCCTCGAAAACGAACAGCTTTTGGACCTGTCCAAAAACCTGCTTGTCGCCCCCGGACAAGACCACGATCGGGTCGCCGGTCCGGACCCGGCCTCCCAAGAGGCGGCCGATGCCGATGCGCCCGATATAATCGTCATGGCTGATGTTGGTGATCAGTCCGGAGAGCGGACTCTCAGGATCGTATTCCGGGGCCGGCACATGATCCATAATGGACCGAAAGAGGGGGGTCAGGTCCCGCCCCGGGTCGGCCAGGTCCGTCGTCGATGTGCCGTACCGGCCCGACGCGTAGATGACCGGGAAATTCCATTGTTCGTCGTCGGCGTCGAGCTCGATGAACAGGTCGATGGTTTCGTCGAGGACCTCGCGGACCCGGGCGTCCGGACGGTCGATCTTGTTAATGACAACGATGGGCCTGAGTCCCAGCTCCAGGGCCTTCTTGAGCACGAAACGGGTCTGCGGCAGAGGGCCTTCCGCCGCGTCGACGAGCAGCAGGACGCCGTCGACCATCCGCAGGACGCGCTCCACTTCGCCGCCGAAGTCCGAGTGGCCGGGCGTGTCCACGATGTTGATCTTGACGCCCTGCCAGACGAGCGACATGTTCTTGGCGACGATGGTGATGCCCCGCTCGCGCTCGAGATCTCCCGAATCAAGGATGCAATCGCCCATTTGGTCGATATTGCGGAATAACTTGCACTGCCGCATCATCGCGTCGACGAGCGTCGTTTTTCCATGGTCGACATGGGCGATAATGGCGACGTTGCGGATATCTTGTCTGCGCACAGGGCTCCTTTATGTCTTCTGTTTTTCCGCGTTCCGGGGATGGGCCAACAGGGGAGAACGGGAAGATCAGCTATTATACACCTTTTCTGAAGCCCGAGCGGCAGTCTTCTTTGAATGAAACCTTTTGGCTGGGCGCGATGTTAATTATTTAGCATAGCACCTGAATAGTTACTTTTCGAGGAGGGCTCAACATGCCGAAGATGCGGACACTGATCGCGGCCGCGATCGTCCTTTCGCTTTTGTCCCCCGCGTTCAGCCAAACTGAAAGCAAGATCAAGATCGACCCCGCGCTCTTTGTTTACCTGAAAGAATGCCGGGCGGTCATGCGCGCCGTGGGGAATGACATCTGGAAGGGCTGGGACTTTTCCAAGACTCCCATCCTCTTCTACCGGCCCTATGTCCAGGACATCCTGATCGCGTATCCTCACCAGCCGGCCGGGTTCCAGCCGTTGACGGGTTTCAATCCCCTCGAAGGAGAGAATATCTACTATCGGG
>JADGNU010000049.1 GCA_017883305.1 Candidatus Aminicenantota bacterium
CCCCCCCGGAATCATCACCAGCGGCGATTGAAGGCCCCGGCCCCAGGCCTGATAGTGGTTGCGGAAGATGGGACGCGCCATGAAAGCATCCAAAGGCCTTTCGATCACCGCCCTCGGTCTCTCCCTGGCCCTCCTGGCCCTGCTTCTTCCTCCGGCCGCCAGGGGGGAGATCATTGTCCGGCTCGAAGTCACGGCGGAGAAGGTCCCCGTCCACCTCGAGCCGAGCGAGCGCAGCCCCGTCGTCGAAATGCTGGCTCGCGGCGCCGTCGTCAAGCTGTCGAGCGCCATGAAGTTCAGGACCAACTGGTTCTATGTCCTGTTCGTCTCCTCGCGCTCCGGCCGGACCCTGGCGGGATACGTCCTGGACTCTTCCGTCCGCAAGCTGAACTCGACCATCAAGGTCGTCGATCTGACCCCGGCCGAACCGGAGATCGCGGACCCGCGGGAATTCGACCTGACGGCGGATCAGATCCCCGATATCGAATGGGGCAAGTCGGAAGACATCGTCCTGCGGGCCGAAGGCCGGCCGCTCAGCCGCGACCTGTCCGGGGACATGGAGTTCCTGCGCTACCATCGCGAAATCCTCGGCAAGAAATGCCTGCTGACCTACGTCATGATCGACCGGAAGCTGGCCTCCCTCAGGATCCATCTCCTCGAACGGTACGCGAACAAGGACCGCTATGTCGCGGACTACAACAGGATCAGGGATTTCCTGAACGCGAAGATCGGCGAGCCGCGCTACAACAATGTGGTCTGGAAGGATTCGGCCTACGCCGAAAAAGGAGAGAACTTGGGCACGGCGGTCACGTCGGGGAGCCTGAGTTTGTCCTCGGAATGGGCCTTCCGCGGCACGGGGCTGCGCCTCAGCCTGTCCGGAGAGAACAGCGAAATCCTCTTCGCCGTCGAGATCAACGACCTCAGAACAAAAAATCCGGCCTCTTTCTAACCCTCCTATCTTTGTTGTGCCCCCTTTCCCGCACCCCCCGGGGAAGGGGGACTTTGCCTAGGCCATCTCTTTCTGGACGAAGCTCATGCTGACGCGGTTCCTGCCCAGCCACTGGCTGTGCATCATGAGCTGCTCGCCGCGCTTGACCAGGGATTCGACCGTGTCGTAGCGCAGGACCAGGCTGGCCCCCATGGACACCGTGGCGCTGAGCATGCCCGTCTCGGTCGTGATGTAGGATTCGGCGACCAGGAGGCGGAGCTTGTTGGCGACGATGTCCAGGTGGCCCTCGTCCACGTTGAGGAGGACGACCAGGAATTCCTCGGTGCTCCAGCGGCCGACGATGTCGAAGAAGCGGATGTTCTTGTGCAGGGTCCGGGCGACGGTCCGGACGATCTTGCCGGAGTTGAACCGGCCGTGTTTCTCGAGGATCTTGCCGTAGTTGTCGATATCCACATAGATCAGGCCGAAGGACAGCCCGTACTTTTGGAATTCTTTGAGGCGGGTGGCCAGGGTCATGTCCAGGTACTGCTTGGAGGGGATGCCCGTCTCGGTCTCGACCAGGCCCATCTTCTCGAGCTCGGCCAGGCCGAGCGGCAGCGTGATCTTCGGCGCGGTGCTGGAGAAGGTCTCGACCGCTCCGAGGATCTCACCGGCGTCATTGAACACGGGGATAATTCGCAGGGCCGCCGGCGTCCGGAACCCCTCTTTGTGCTCGAGATAGACCTCGAGCGACCGCGGGGCGCCGTCCTGAAGGGTCATGGCCACGGGGCACTTGTCCCGGCAGATGTTGACGCCGCCGAGATCCACGAATAGCGTGGGATCCTCGAAACAGGCTCTTCCCAGAATGGCCGAGGCCTCGCGGCCGGTGATCTGTTCGGCGGCCTTGTTCCAATAGACGACCTTGCGGTCCCGGTTGAGCCAGACCACCGCATCCTGGACCTGATCGAGGACGTTGTCGAAGATGCTCTTGGACGCGCCCGGGAAAATGTCGAGGATATTGTTTTCGGCCATGGCTGTTCCTTGCGGTTTTCTCTCATTCTAAGGGGAGCCGGCGAATTGTCAATCGTTTTTTTAGCCGTGAGGGATGGGTTGACACTCCGCTAACCTCGTGTTATCCTCCCGACGCCGCCCAGGGGTGCGCCGCCATGGACAAGCTTCTCGGGACACGACTCAAGAGAGCCCGCGAGGAGGTCAACCTCAGCCAGGGCGCGTTCGCCAAGGCCCTCGGACTGTCCTCGGAGTATATCTCCCTCCTCGAGTCCGGCAAGAGGACGCCGAGCTTTGAAACGCTCCAGAAGGTCGCCGGATTCCTCAACAGGAACATTTCCTATTTTTTCGAGGACAAGAGGCCGGCGTTCGAGGCCCTGTTCGACACGGCGGAGGCCGATGAGCGGGTCCGCAAGGACCTCCAGAAATTCCGGACGACCTGCGAAAAGTACCTCGAGCTCGAGGACGCGACCGGGCGCCGCCTCGACCTTGCCCCTTTGTACGCCCGCATCGCCCCGGAACGGCTGGCCGAGGAAGAGCGGCGGCGCCTCGGGCTCGGCAACGAGCCCATCCGCGACATCATGGGGCTTTGCGAGGTCAACGGCTGCCGCATCATCCGTCAGACGCTGGCCGACGAGGCCCGGATCGCGGGTCTCTTCGTTTTCGACGAGGAACGCAAGGCCGCCTTTGCCCTGATCAACGCCAACGAGCCGCCCGGTCTCCAGACGCTCATCGCGGCCCATCTCTACGGCCATTACCTCGTGGATAGGGCCGACAGTCCCATCGTCGACAATCCCGATGTCGTCGTCGACGAATACGTCTCGCTCTACCCGCCGCGCGAGCAGTTCGCCCAGACGTTCGCCTGCCGGTTCCTCGTGCCGCCGGACAAGCTCGCCGAGATCATCGCCAAGGACCTGCATGCGAGGACCCTGGCCTTCGACGATGTGCTGTTCCTCAAGCGGTACTTCGGCGTGAGCACCCGGGCCATGCTGCGGACGCTCCGCGGCCGCGGCATCCTGCCGGAAGCCAAGTTCGAGGAGTTCTTCAAGAGGAATCCCGAAGACCGGGAACAGGAAGTCTTCGGCAACCTCGCCGGACTGGAGGAGCGCCGCTCCCGGACGTTGTTCCGGAAGTCCCGGACCATTCTGTCCGATCGGTTCCGTCTCCTCGCCGCCGAAGCGGCGGTCCTGGAAAGGGCCCGGCCCGCGAACCCTCCCAAGCCGCCGGAGACAGGAGGTCCTGATGAATAAAGCCCTCCGCGGGCTTGTCCTCTTCCTCGTGTTCGACGCCGTGGTCGTGGGCGCCTATTTCGGCATCAAGGCGCTCCGCTCCGGCCGGGACTCCGACCCCACAGCGGGAGCCGTGTGGGTCACCATGGACGCGTATTACCAGCCGTCGAGCGAGCTCGAGCAGGTCATCAAGACGGATTACGAGGAGAAGGAGCTCCTGCCGCTCCAATTCCGCAACTTCGGCCGCAGCGCGTCCGTCCTCAAGAAGTTCCGCGGGGCGAAGCTGGCCGGGGCCGGCATCTCCGTCCTCGAGATGCAATTCAAGGGCCTGGAGGATTGGGCCGTCGTCGAGCTTTGGATCAAAGGCGAGGAGGGGCGGGAGATCCGCCGGACTGTCCTCTATGTCCTGACCGCGAACGCCTGGAAGGTCGGAGACAGCGGCCGCCTGGCGGACTGACGAAGTCCCTGAGGGGATCCCATGGGCATCAAGTCCCTCAAGACAGACGTTCTGATCGTCGGCGCCGGCCCGGCCGGGCTGACGGCCGGGATCTACGTGTCCCGGGCAGGGAAGAAGGCCCTCATCCTCGAAGGCCGAGCCGCCTCGCGCATGGCCATTCCCTACACCATCGAGAATTACCCCGGCTTCCCGGCCATCGACAGCCGCGAGCTGCTGGGCCTCTTCCGCAAGCAGGCCGTCTCCTTCGGAGCGGAGATCGTTTCCGGAGAGGCCATCGCCTTCGCTCTTGAGGGAGACCCCAAGTACGTCACGACCAAGGAAGCGGTCATCGAATCCGCCGCCGTTATCCTGGCGACGGGCCGTCCCATCCCCAAGGCGCATCTGGTCGCCGGCGAGGAGAGGCTCATCGGGCAGGGCGTCAGCTATTGCGCGACGTGCGACGGCCCCCTTTTCCGGGGCGCGACGGTCGCCGCGGTCGGTCACGCCGAAGAGGCTTTGGAGGACGTCGACGCCCTCCTGGCCATGGGCATCACGGTCCTGTGGGTGCCCGGCCATCCCGGCGGGGCAGCGGATTCGCCGAAGGCCCGGGACCTCGAAAACCGGGGAGTGAAGATTCGGCGCGAGGCCAAGATCAAGGAGATCCGCGGCGACGCGCGGGTGGAGAGCGTCGTCATCGAGACGCCGTCCGGGCAGGAGGTCGCGGAGGTTGCCGCCGTCTTCATCTTCCGCGAGATCCCGGCCGGGCCGCTTTTCGAACGGGCCGGCATCGCCATCGACCACAAACAGTGCGTTGCCGTCGACCGCTTTCAGAGGACGAACATTCCCGGAGTTTTTGCCGCCGGGGACATTACGTGCGGCGGCCTGCAGGTCGTTTCGGCCGCCGGCGAGGGCTGCGCCGCCGCGATGCAGGCGCTCGTCCATATCAGGAAATAGGATTCTGCGGCTCCGCTCCCCGCCGGCCGTTGTGGCCGGCCCGCGAGTTGAGCCGGAACGTGATCCTCTTCGATCTCGAGATCGTCACCCGCCCGCCGATCGGCACGACCATAAGATTCCGCGAGATGTTATGGCCGAAATTCGAGACCGTCAGGATGGGCAGGGGAACGCCCAGGCGGCGGCGGTCGCGGATGACGTCGGCGAGATAGGTCTGGATGAATCGGACGACCCGGCGCTGCGTCTTCTTGGAGGCCGGGCTCTTTCCGGGCGGCGTGAGCGAGCCGATGACGATCCCCTTGACGCCCGCGAAGACGTTGTGACGACGCAGGGCCGCGAGCAGGCGATGGAGGTCCTCGACGTCGACCTGGATGTCCTCGAAGAAGAGGATGTGGCGCTTCCAGCTGAACTTGGGCGGCGTGCCGCGGTTGAGGAAGTTGACGAAGGTCGAGAGGTTCCCGCCGATCGGGATCCCGGACAGCTTCCGCGGCGGGGGAGGGGTGAGCCAGGCCGCGCCGTCGTAGTGGATCTCCTCGCCGTTGATCAGGGCGAGGAGGCTGCTGAAATCGCCCTTGCCGACCTTGAGGGAGGGGAAGTAGATGGCCGGGACGCGGCAGTCGTGATAGATCTCGTTCAGGAGGAAGGTGAAATCGGAGAAGCCGATGAACAGGGGGCGCCGGGTCCGGATGACGCGCAGGTCCTTGGCGTCGATCTTGCGGACGAGGTCCTCGGCGCCCGTTCCCCCGGCCACGGAAATGATCAGGTCGAGCTCGCGGATGGCCTCTTTAAAGACCGCCGCCCGAGCCTCGACCGGGGCCGTGACGTGGTCGATCTCGGCGTCGCTCGAGTAAAGATGGGGGCTGAAGTAGACAGCCTGGACCCCCAGGGCATTCTTGAGCAGGCGGGCCGTCCGGTTCAGAACCGGCTTCTCCTTGACAGAGAGGCAGGTCGACGGGGCGATGAAGCCGATCTTCTTGTAGGTCATGGGGACACCGGAGCTCGGAAGAGGCCTAGCCTAACAGAAAGCGGGGGCCCGTTCAACGCCGGGCCGGAAAGGCCCTCGCCGCCGCCGGATTCCCCTGTCAGAACGATTTGAGCTTCTGACCGGGGACCGAAAGCTGGAGCGCCTTGAGGGCCTTCAACTCGATCTGGCGGATCCTCTCCCGGGTCAGCTTGAAGTGCTGGCCGACCTCTTCGAGCGTGTACTCCCGCCCGTCCCCGAGCCCGTAGCGCATTCTCAGGACCAGGGTTTCCCGCTCGGGCAGGGTGCGCAGGGCCGCCTCGATCTGCTCGCGGAGATTGATGTGGATGACGGTGTCGGGAGGGGAGGGGAAAGCCTTGTCCTCGAGCAGGTCGCCGAGCGAGCCCTCGCCGTTCTCCCCGAGAGGTGTCTCGATCGAGACAGGGTCCTGGGAGCTGTAGAGCATCTCCAGGACCTTGTTGACGGGCAGGTTCATCCTGCGGGCGAGCTCATCGGGGTTGGGCAGCTTGCCGCTCTCCTGGATCGAAGCCTGGGAGATCTTCTTGAGCCGGTGGATGGTCTCCGTCAGATGGACCGGGATGCGGATCGTCCGGCCCTGGTCGGCGATGGCCCGGGTGATCGACTGGCGGATCCACCAGGTCGCATAGGTCGAGAACTTGTGGCCGCGCCGGTAGTCGAATTTTTCGGCGGCCCGCATCAGGCCGATGTTGCCTTCCTGGATGAGGTCGAGGAGCTGCAAGCCCCGGCCCTGGTACTTCTTGGCGATCGACACGACCAGCCTCAGGTTGGCCGAAACGAGGTCGCTCTTGGCCCGCTCTCGGGTCCGGCGACCGGATTGGATGGCCTGGAGGATGGCCTTGTCGTCCTTGCGCGCCTGCTTGGAAGCCCCCTTGCGGTTCTCCCTCAAACGGACCTGGACGGCCTGGACGATGCGGTCCTGGTACTCCGGCTTGAGCTCGAGAGCGCGGGCCGTCTGGACGATCCGGACAGCCAGGCGGCCGCGGGCGAACCGGTTGCGGACGAGCGGCCGGACCTTCATCAGACGGCCGCAGAGGGCCCGGAGCTTATGGATCCTCTCGAGGATTTCGTGTCGCCGGTCGTCGAGGCTCTCGTCCGTGAAGCCGTCCTCGGCCATGTTGAAATACTTGACGAACGCCTCGGGGGTCTTCTTGAGCAGGGCCTCGAGGGACACCAGCTCCTCGAGGGTGAAGGGGGTCTTGACGAGCGCCTTGAGGATGGCCTTCTCGCCGCGCTCCATGCGCCGGGCCAAGCTGATCTCCTGATCTCTCGAGAGGAGCAGGATGCTGCCCATCTCCCGGAGGTAGATCTTGACCAGGTCCGCAGTCTGTTCGATGTCTTCGGGGGAATGGAGGCCTTTGCTGCGGCCGTTGCCGTTCTTGGGTTCCCCGAGCCGGGCCCCGAGGGAAGCATCGGAGCCGGAGAAGACCTCGTCGTCTTCCGTAAAAAGCTTGCCGGAGGACGTGCCCGGCATGAGCTGGAGAAGCTCCTCGCCGTCCTTATATTTGTATTCAGTAGCCATGATCGTCTCCCTCAGTTTAGTAATATTATAGGAAAACTACAATCAGCGGCTTTTCGTTTCGGCCGCCAGTTCTTTTTCTCATATTCCCAGCCCTTGACTCCGGTTCTTAAACGGGGTTGAGGGGGAATCCGTTTCACCCCCGAGGGGCGGGCCCGAACAAAAAGTTGCGCGGAGAATACCCCCTCGAGTCCCGCTTGTCAAGAAAAAACTTTACACTCCCGGACGTTTCCCCCCCGGGAAAGCAGCCGCTTTTAAGCTCTGCCTGCCTGGAAACTCGCCTGATCTGTCTTTCGTTCATCGGGAACCTCCCGGGTGCCTTATTCCCCACTTCAAGATTCGTGCCAGGAAGGTACGCCTGGGATGAAGTCGGAAGATGCACGGCAGTAAGGCCGGGGTGTCTTATTTTGAGGACGCTGGCCTGTCTGCGTCAGTAGCAGACGACCCCATGCTTCTCGAAATATTTCTGATGGTATTCTTCGGCCTTGTAGAAGGCCGAGGCGGGGACCAGCTCGGTCGCCAGGCGCTTCTTGTATTTCCCCGATACTTCCAGCTCCTCCATGACCTTGCGGGCCGTTTCCCTCTGGGCCTCTCCATGATAAAAGATGGCCGAGCGGTACTGGGTCCCTTGGTCAGGTCCCTGCTTGTTGACCTGGGTCGGGTCGTGGAACGAAAAGAACTGGCGGACGAGGTCGGCGTAGCTCACCTTGGCGGGATCGAAGGAGACCTGGACGGCCTCGGCGTGCCCGGTCTTGTCCGTGCAGACCTCCTCGTAGGTCGGGGCGACGGTCTTGCCGCCCGTATAGCCCACGACGGTCGATACGACGCCGGGGATCTTCCCCAGCTTGTATTCGACTCCCCAGAAACAGCCGGCAGCGAAGGTCGCGGTCTCCGTCGCTGCGGCCGCGGCTTCCTCCGGGCCCTTGGCTTTGCCGGCGGCCTCGGGCTTGAAATCCAGAGACGTGGAGTTGACGCAGTAATGGAGGAACGTGGGCTCCGGGCCGTCGTCGAAGACGTGGCCCAGGTGAGCGCCGCACTTGGCGCAGCGGACCTCGATCCTTTTCGCGAGGAGCGAAAAGTCGTCGCGGTACTCGATGTTCTTATCATCGATGGGCGTCGTGAAGCTGGGCCAGCCCGTGCCGTGCTCGTACTTCATCTCCGAGCGGAACAGGGGCGTCCCGCAGCCGGCGCAGACATAGACCCCCTTGTCCCAAAAATCATTGTATTTGCCGGTGAACGGCCGTTCGGTGCTGCACTTCCGCATGACGTCGAACTGCTCCGGCGTCAGGGCCGTTTTCCATTCCTTTTCGGATTTCTTGACCTTCTGGGGCATGTCCTGTCCTTCCCGGGAGGAGAAGAGGACCGACCGGGGCGCGCCTTGATCGGCGAGCGCGTTCAGGCCTCTCCATCCGGCGAGACCGAGGAACACCGCCACGGCGAAGACGACGATCTTGACTCTGATGGGCACTCAGGCCTCCCGCCATTTAATCCTACTAAAATAGTATACATTAGACCGGCGAAAAAGCAAGGCGGGGCCATCCTACCCCAAAAGGAGGATTTCCTAATTTGAACACTTTATGATTGACAAGACTGGAATTTCCACCCTATAATGAAAACGCTGGCTGGAGAGGGATCCTCCTTAGCCCCGCTTCCTTTTCCTTTGAAACCTTGGCGCCTCGCCAGCCAGCTTTCTCATATTCCTTCACTTGGGCTGGTTGAAGGCGCCGTTTTCCCGTGCCCGCCCCGGCCGGGGGCGAAGTCCTAACTCGCAGTAAAGGCCGGACCCGAAGCCCTGCCTCTGCGGCCCTATTTCTTTTCGGCGTCCTTCTTTTCGACCTTTTCCGCCGGCTTGAGGTCCTTGGCCCGCTCCTTGAGATAATCCTTGAGCTTGAGGTAAGAGACGCCCTCCGTGTACCAGGCCGGGGCCGGCTTGCCCATGAGGCGGTGGTCGAAGAACTCCTTCATGCGCACCGTGTAGTCTTTCTGGTTGGCCGGCTTCTGCAGGCCGTGGTTCTCGCCGACGTACTGGAGCATGATGACCGGCTTATTCAGCCGGCGCAGGGTGTTGAAGTATTCGATGCCCTGGTTCCAGGTGACCGCGCCGTCCTTGTCGTTATGCAGGATGATGAGCGGGGTCTTGACCTGCTCGGCGTAATAGACGGGCGAGTTCCGTTGATAGGCCTCGAGGTTGTCCCAGTAGCCGCCCTTGAACCGGCCCTGGCTCGATTCGAAGATGGGCTGGTTGGCCGAGCCGCTGTTGAAATAGATCGAGCTGTACATGCTGATCATGTTGGTCAGCGGCGCCCCGGCCACGGCCGCGGCGAAATCCGCCTGGGTGATGAGGAAGGCCGTTTCGTATCCGCCCCAGGAATGGCCCTGGAGGCCGATCTTGGAGCGGTCGACGACTCCGGCGGCCACGGCCGAGTCGATCGCCGGCAGGACGCACCAGACCGCCGACATGCCGGGGTCGTTGATCTTGTAGGTGATGTCGGGGAAGAGGACCGCGTACCCGTTGCTCGTGTAGACCGATTTGTTGAAGCCGTTGGCCGAGGGCTGGGCGTAGCGGTTGAGCTGCTGCGACATCTTCTCGTAATAGTAGACGATCGTCGGGTAGCGCTGGCCCTTTTCGTAATTGGCGGGGAGGAAGAGGGCCCCCTGAAGCTTATCGCCCTTGGCGCTCGTGTAGTCGAGGAGCATCGAGCCGCTCGACCAGAGGAAATCCTTCTGCTGCGGATTGGCCTCGGTGAGCCGTTTGCCGTTACGGAGCAGCGCGTCCGTGGCATAAAAATCGGGATAATCCTTGTAGGTGTCGCGAGCGTAGACGTAAACCTCGGCTTTCTTGGCCTTGGCCAGATTGCCGAATCCGGCATCGTCCCAGAGGAGCATCGTCGGGGCCGGCTTGCCCTTTTCGAGTCTGGCCAGCCCGGCCTTCTTCGTCCACTCGCCGTAGACGTTGAAGTACTGGGCCTCCTCGAGATCGATGGCCTTTTCCTCGGGATCGAGGCGCAGGCGGCGATAGCGGAGCTTGTCCTTGGCCCCGTTCACAGTCAGATTGACGGCCTGGCCGGCGCCGCTGACCGGAACGCGCCAGATGTCCCAGCCGTCCGAGAGAAGGACGTTCCGTCCATCCTCGGTCGATCCGACCGGGTAGTCGGGGGGCTTGACGACGTTGTGGTCGTCGTCCTCGTTGGTGAACGAGGCCGGCACGTCCTTGGTGATGTTGACGGACTTGCCCGTCGCCATGTCGTAGGTGAAAAAGTGGCCGTTTTCATAATACAGAAAATGAGATCCGTCGTAGAGGGTCCCGAAGTAATATTCGTTCTTTTTAAGGGCCGGGGACCTTTGGCCCGTCTTCATGTCGATGACCGAGATGTCCTGATATCCGCGGCCTATGAGGTTGGTTTCGAGCTCATAAGGCTGGTTGTCCTGGCCGACCGCGAAACGGCCTTTTGGGGCCGGGTCGACGTAGCGGAGGTCGTCTTCGGCCAGGCGGATGAACTTCTTCTCGGCAACCCGGTATTCGGCGAGATAGCTGTAGGTTTTGTCCCTCTGCTCCTGGACCTGCTGCTCCGACTGCAGCCGCTTGTCCTGGCCGTGCCAGATGACGAGATCGGGGATATCCTCGTCGGCGATCTCCTCGGCCTTCGGGGCCGGCGCCGCCGGCGCCGCGTCCGGTCCGGGCTTGGCTTCGTCGCCCTCCTTCTTTTCGGCATCCTTTTTCTTTTTGGCTTCATGAATGCCGAAGAGAACGGCGTCGAAGGTCTCTGTCCATTCCGGGGCGCTGTCCGGGCTGACGGTCATTCCCTGCGGAAACGACTTGTCGGCGGCCGGGTCATAGACGATCTTCCGCGGTCCCTTGGGATCCCGGAAGCCGTCGACGGCGAGGACGCTCCAGAGCTTGTCCTCAAAGGCCTTGTCTTCCTTGCCTTTGAGCACGGTCAGGGCTTCCCCCTTTTCCGTCCAGGCCAGGGACTTGTAGGACGCTTTATCGTTATCGAGGGAAGATACGGCGCCGGAGGCCATGTCCCGGAGCTGCAGGCCGTTGCCGGCCTGGCCCTGGGCGTCGATGACGAGGGCCAAACGCGCGCCGGCCTTATCGAACGCGTATTCCGCGACGTTACCGATGTTGACCTCTTTCCCCGATGCCAGCTCGCGCACGAGGAGATCGCTGCCGGTCCACTTGTCTTTCTCCTTCTCCTTCTCCTGGCTTTCGGGAGCGTAGCGCTGGAGCGCCACGAAGCCGGGATTGTCTCCCGAGAAGGCCAGGCCGCGGATCTTCTCGAACTCCGTTTTCTCACCCGTGGCCAGGTTGACCAGAACGGCGGTCGTCGCGAACTTCTTTTTGTCCTTCCGCAGGGCCTTCATCTCCTTCGATCCGGGGTAGGACAGGAACGCGGCCCACTTGGAGTCGGCCGAGAATCCCGAGCGGACGGCCGACCCGTAGCGCGGCGCCTCGCCGATCGGGAACCGGTATTCCTTCGTCCCGGCGACCTGACGCAGGACGATCTCGCTCTCGCCTTCGAGCGGGCTGAGCCGGTACAGGAACCAGGTCCCGTTGGGGGAGAGCTCGGCCGCGCCGATCGATCTCCAGGCCAGGATGTCCTGGAGCCCGAGCGGACGCGGGGCTGCCGCCTGGCTGGTTGAGGGGACCGCAGCGGCCGCGGGCTTGTCCTGAGCGGCCGCGAACAGGCCGGACGCGAGCAGGACGGCGATGACGAGGATAAAGGAGGAGACGGATCGGAGTTTGGTCATAGGGTTGTTCCTTGTCGTTCTTTCTTTCTCTTTTGCTGATACATGAGGAAATCGGCGTGGGCCAGGAAATCGTCGAGCTGCTGGTATTTCTGGGGATCGATGCGGACGAGGCCCATACTGACAGAAAGGCGCAAGCGAGGGTAGTCCTTGAGGCGAAAGGCCTGGACGCTCTCCTCGATCCGTGTCGAGAGGCCCCGCTCGCCCTGGCCTTTCGAGCGCATGGCCAGGACGGCGAACTCGTCACCGCCGATGCGGCCGATGACGTCGGATTCGCGGAGGGTCGTCTTAAGGATTATGGCGACGCCCTGCAGAAGAAGGTCCCCGACGGCGTGGCCGTAAGTGTCGTTGACCTCTTTCAGACAGTCAATGTCGAGAAAGACCAGATAGTTGTCCGCTTTGAGCCGTTTGGCGATCTTCATCTGCTGCAGCCCGAAGGAATAGAAGCCCCGGCGGTTGTTGAGCCCGGTCAGGTCGTCGGAGAGGGACAGGCTCTCGAGCTTCTCGTTGGAGAGCTGGAGCTTGCGCAGGGCCTGCTGGTAGCGGCGTTCCATGGTCTTCCTCTCGGTGACATCGACGAGGATGCCGTCGTAATGGAGGGTTGTGCCGTTAGGGCCGGCGATCCTGCGGCTGTGGTCGCGGACCCAGAATTTGCGTCCGTCGGCCTTTCGGAGCTCGTACTCCTTGAAGGCCATGGGCTCCGACGATAGCTGGGCGATGAGCTCCTCCCGGTCCTCGCCCTGGACGTAGAAGTCCTTGACGTTGCGGGAGAACAGGTCCTGGGGCCTTTTGAATCCGAGCATCCGGGCGAGGATGGTGTTGGCCTCGATGATGCGGCCGTCGGGCGTCGTCCGGTAGACGCCAACCGGAAGCTGCTCGACCAGGGCCTTGTAGCGGTCCTCGACGTTCCGGCCCTTGGACGCGGCCGGCCGGGAGGGCGCGGCCTTTCTCGGCTTGGCTGGCGCGGATTGGCTCATTAGCGTCAATTTTTAACAGAGACACCCTTTATTGTCAAAGGCGGCTCAGAAAACAGCCTCTCCCTCCGGCAGGGAGCGGATTAGGGCCTGTCTGTTCGTTCAGATAGATGGGTGACACTCTAAGAAGAAAGGTGTACGAATAGAGGTGGGGTCAGGGCGTCCTAAACACCACTGAAAACGCGGGCGTATACTCCGATGAAAGAAGGGACAAGGCCTTCCGTGGATGAGCGCGAGATAATCGAAGGCTGCCTGCGGGGGAGCCTTGCGTCCCAGAGGGCGATGGCCGACGCGTACGGGATCCTGGTCCTGTCGGTCGCCCTCAACGTCCTCGCCAACAGGCAGGACGCCGAGGACGTGTGCCAGGAGACCTTCCTTCAGGTCTTCCGCCACCTCGACCGGTACGACCGGGAGAGGAGCTTCAAGACCTGGCTTCTGACCATCGCCTACAGGAGGTCGCTCGATATGCTCAGGAAACGAAGGCGTTTCTCGGAATTCTCGGCCCGGGCCCGGTTCGAGCCGGCCGTGGCCGAACGGGGAGGGGATCCCCAGCCGGCCGATCCCATGCCACTGCCTTCGAATCTGCTCGAGACCCTTTCACCGCGCGAGCGGACGGCGCTTTGCTTGTGGGCCAACGAAGGCTATACGGCCAAGGACATCTCCGAGGTCCTGTCGTGTTCGGCCTCGACCGCCCGGGTCTATCTCTTCAACGCCCGGCGGAAGATCAAATCGCTGTTGGAGAACGACCATGGCCTCCTGCAAAACGGTTGAACGGCTCTACCACGCCCTTCCTCTGCGGGCGTTCCGGGACTGGCTCATCCGTGTCCACATGGAACGCTGCCCGCGCTGCCAGGCCCGCCTTGTCAGCCGCGACGTGGCCAAGAGCCTGCTCGTCGGCCCCGGGGAAGTGGGCGGGACCAAGGCGTTAT
>JADGNU010000235.1 GCA_017883305.1 Candidatus Aminicenantota bacterium
GGGACAGACTTCAGGTCTTCGAAGAGGAGCATGATGTGGCCCCTCTTGCGGCCCAGGAAATCCGTTCGCAGGTCCTCGAGGGACTTGGCATCGCCCGCCTTGAGGGCGGCGTCGTCGAACGTCTTCCGGAGGCCGTCGATCCGGTCCTTCAGATTGGCCATCGGCGGGAGTTAGGCCGCAGGCGGTTTCGTCATCCGGACCAGGTGGGCGAACGTCTCCGGGGCGTTGACGGCCAGGTCGGCCAGGATCTTGCGGTCAAGGTCGACGCCGAGGGCCTTCAGGCCGCTGATGAAGCGGCTGTAGGACATGCCATTGGCGATGGCTCCGGCCTTGATGCGGACGATCCAGAGGCTGCGGAAATCCCGCTTTTTGGCCCGCCGGTCCCGGTAGGCGTAAAGAAGGGATTTCTCCACCGCCTCTTTGGCGGTGCGGTAATTACGGCTCTTGGCGCCGAAATAGCCCTTGGCCCGGCCGAGGACCTTCCTCCGGCGGTCGCGCCGCTTGCTGCTGCGTTTCACGCGTGGCATGGTGATCTCCTAACGGGGTCGCGCTTACAATTCGTACGGGAGCATCGTCCTGAGGGCCTTGCGGTCGGCGTGGCTGGCCTCGACCGACTTGGCCAGGTGGCGCTTGCGCTTGGACGCCTTCTTCGTCAGGATGTGGCTCTTATTCGCCTGGGCGTGCAGGAACTTTTTCTTGGCCGTGACTTTGAACCTCTTTTGGGCTCCCTTGTGGGTTTTTAGCTTTGGCATCTTTTCCTCCTGATTTCGTGGGGACCAACAGGGCGGACACGGCCCAATCCTGTCTCCGCGCCGATCCGTCCTGGGTCGCCATGTCCTTGACCTCGAGCATGACCCGGTCCAGGATCTGCAGACCGAGCTCCGGCTTCTGCTTCTCGCGGCCGCGCAACATGACCGTGATCTTGACCTTGTTGCCTTCCCCGAGAAAGCGTTTGACGTGCTTCATCTTGAAGTCGTAGTCATGGACGCTGATCTTCGGCCGGAACTTGATCTCCTTGATCTGGATCTGCTTCTGGTGCTTCTTGGCCTCGTGGTCCTTCTTGTGCTCCTCGTACAGGAACTTGCCGTAGTCCGTGATCTTGGCGACCGGCGGGTCGGCAGAGGCCGCGATCTCGACCAGGTCGAGGCCTTTGTCCCGGGCCAGCTGGATGGCCTGGACCGTGGGCATCACGCCGAGGGCTTTCCGCTCCTCGTCGATGACCCGGACCTCGCGCGCCGTGATCATCTCGTTCGTCCGGTGGGGCTTGGCTTTGGCGACCGTAGGATAGAAACCGTGTCTCTTGAAAATGTTGAGTCCTCCTCTAGAAATTCACAATGAGACTTTTTTGGCTGTTGAACGCGAGGGCCTGCTCGAGGAACCGGGCGATGGCGATCTCGCCCTTGTCCCCCTGGCCGTGGACGCGGAGAGAGGCCGAGCCGCGCTCGACCTCCTTGTCGCCGACGACCAGGATGAGCGGGATCTTCTCGACCTCCGCCTGGCGGATCTTCTTGCCGACCTTCTCGCGGCTGAGGTCGACGGTCGAGCGCAGGCCGCCGGCGCGGAGCTTGTCGTCGAGGGACTTGGCGTAGGCCTCGTGGCGCTCGGCGATCGGCAGGATGACGGTCTGGACGGGGGCCAGCCACAGGGGGAAGCTCCCGTTGTAGTGCTCGATGAGGACGCCGAAGAAGCGTTCGAGGGAGCCGAGCAGGGCCCGGTGGACCATGTAAGGCCGGTGTTCCTGGCCGTCCTCGCCGACGTAAGTCATGCCGAAGCGCTCGGACATGTTGAAATCGAACTGGATGGTCGTGCACTGCCAGAGCCGGCCGATGGCGTCCTTGATCTTGATGTCGATCTTGGGGCCGTAGAAGACCGCTTCGCCCTCCATCCGCTCATAGGGATAACCGCGGGTCTCCAGGGCCTTGATGAGCGACGCTTCGGCCTGGCGCCAGAGGGCGTCCGAGCCGGCATACTTGCCGAGGTTCTTGGGGTCGCGGACCGACAGCTCGATCTTGTTGTCGGTGAAGCCGAAGTCGGCCAGGATGGAGACCGAGAAATCGAGGACCCGCAGGATCTCGTCCTCGATCTGCGCGGGCGTGCAGATGATGTGGGCGTCGTCCTGGGTGAAGCCGCGGACGCGCAGCAGGCCGTGGAGGGCGCCGCTGCGCTCGTAGCGGTAGACGGTGCCGAGCTCGGCCCAGCGCAGGGGCAGGTCCCGGTACGAGCGCATCCGGGACTTGTAGATCTGGATGTGGAAGGGGCAGTTCATCGGCTTCAAGTAGTACGGCTGGTCGTCGATGTCCATGGGCGAGTACATGCTGTCCTTGTAGAAGCCGAGGTGGCCAGAGGTCTCCCACAGGGTCGCCCGCCCGATGTGCGGGGTATAGAGGATGTCGTAGCCGCCGGCCCAGTGGCGCTCGCGCCAGTGCTGTTCGATGACGGCCCGGATGCGCGCGCCCTTGGGGTGCCAGAGGATGAGCCCGGCGCCGAGGACATCGCTGGTGCTGAAGAGATCATGTTCCGCACCGAGTCGGCGGTGGTCGCGCTTCTTGGCCTCTTCAAGCAGGCGAAGGTGGTCCTCGAGCTCCTTCCGGGTGGCGAAGACCGCGCCATAGATCCTCTGCATCTGCGGGCCGTGCTCATCGCCTTTCCAGTAGGCGCCCGAGACCGAGAGGAGCTTGACGTTCTCGAGGACGCCGGTCGAGGCCACGTGGGGGCCGAGACAGAAGTCGGCGAACGGGCCCTGGCGATAGACGGTCACGGTCGCGTCGCCCTTTTCGCGGATGAGCTCGACCTTGAGCGGCTGCTTCCGCTCCTCGAACATGCGGATGGCCTCGTCCTTGGGCAGGACGAGCCGCTCGACGGGGATATTCGACCGGGCGATCTCCTTCATCCGGGCCTCGATCCGCTCGAGGTCTTCGGGAGTGAACGGCGTGTCCCTGAGAAAGTCGTAGTAGAAGCCGGTCTCGACGGCCGGGCCGATGCCGGTCTTGGTCTCCGGGTAGAGGTCGAGGACGGCCTGGGCCAGGAGGTGGGCGGCGCTATGGCGCAGGACATCGACCGAAAGATTAGTTTCTTCGCTCATTCTCGTGTGCAGTCCCAATAGGGCGGGCGATTCAAGTCCGGCCGTTCCGGCGGGTCGTTGAATTCTGACCGCTTGATACTCGTGGTAGGCGCGGAGGGGATTGAACCCACGGCCTCTTCCGTGTCAGGGAAGCGCTCTCCCACTGAGCTACGCGCCTATCTAAAGCCTTCTAAAAGCCGTTCTATCTTAAGCAAATCGGCCCCAAGTGTCAATACGGGCGAAGCCCGTGGAAAATCGGGAAAATTGCAAATTCGGGGACATGAACGAATTCTCTGGAATTCGTATCGTGTCCCCTGAATTCGGGGCCCGATTTTCCGGGGGGGGGAGAGGATCGGTTCTCGCAAATCATTCTTTAGGCTATAATAACAGGCGGTAGGCCCATGATCGGCATCCTCTCCGACACCCACGACAACCTGACCCGGGTTCGCGAAGCGGTCCGCCTGTTCAACGACGCCGGCTGCGACCTCGTCATCCACGCCGGGGACTTCGTCGCCCCCTTTACGGTCGACGAGCTCCGGAACCTCCGCGCCCCGGTCCAGGGGGTCTACGGCAACTGCGACGGCGAGAGGGCCGGCCTGGCCAAGGCTTTTCAGGGGGTGGGCGAGATCCGGAAGGCTCCGCGGGCCTTTCTCCACGGCGGCCGCCGCTTCTGCGTCTGCCACTTCGACGTCCCGGTCCCGGGATATGCCGCCTCGAAAAGCTATGACGTCGTCGTTTACGGCCACACCCACCGCCCCCTCATCGAGTCCCGGGATGGCGTCCTCCTCATCAATCCCGGCGAAGCCGGGGGTTGGCTGGGCGGGAAGAGCACGGTCGCCCTTCTCGACCCGGCCACCCTGACCGCCGATATCATCACCCTCTAAAGGTCTATCATGCCCCACCCCGTCAACCGCCGCCAAAAGCCCGCCTGGAAGCAGGTGCGCCGCCCGCCGACCCCTCTCCGCCAGCCGAACATGCCGAAACGGGCGCCCATCCGCAAGATCTCGCCTTCTTCAAAGCCCAGATAAGGCTCTTTCTCCTATTCCGTTCTGTCTCAACAAGATAGGCTCAATATCGGCCCCGAGGGGTGTCATCGGAGGGAGCATAAGCGGTGATTTAGCCGGTCAGGAGCCGGATGAGGGCAGTTTCAGGGGAAACCGCTAAAACGTGTCTGAGCGAGGCGTAGCGCACGCCGAGCGAGTTGTTTTGGCGCCGAGTCCGGAGAACGGACCGGCGTGAAAAATCACCGCAGCGGACGGAGATGATCCCCGAGGGGCCTCCTTATTGATTTATAGCCTTTGATGGGCTATATTAATCGTTCTTTTCGGACAATTGAAGATTTCGGAATTTTTGTACGGTGAAGTTTTTGCTTAAGAAGAAAGGAGAACGCGGATGAAAAAGGTCCTGATCATGGGCGCCGCCGGGCGCGACTTCCACAATTTCAACACGTATTTCCGGGACAACCCGGACTACCGGGTGGTCGCCTT
>JADGNU010000236.1 GCA_017883305.1 Candidatus Aminicenantota bacterium
CCCAGAAATACGGCTATCCGCTCAATCCCCGGACCGCCCAGGCCATGGGCCTCTTCCCGTATTTCATCCCCATCGAGCACGCCGAGGGGCCCGAGGTCTTCATCCACGGCCAGAAGTTCATCATGATCGGCTCGAACAATTACCTCGGGCTGACCAACCACCCCAAGGTCAAGGAAGCGGCCATCGAGGCCATCAAGAAGTACGGCACGAGCTGCACCGGCTCGCGCTTCCTCAACGGCACGCTCGACCTTCACATCGAGCTCGAGGATCGCCTGGCCAAGTACGTCGGGAAGGAAGCGGCCCTCGTTTTCAGCACCGGATTCCAGGTCAACCTGGGCTCGATCCCGGCCATCATGGACAAGGACGACATCATCATCACCGACAAAGAGGTCCACGCCAGCATTGTCGACGGCGTCCGCATGGCCAAGGCGGTCAAGAACGTCCAGACGCGCTATTACAAGCATAACAACATGGCCGACCTCGAGGCCGTCCTGCGGTCCCTGCCCCCCGAGCCTGCCAAGCTGGTCATAGTCGACGGCGTCTTCAGCATGGGCGGCGACATCGCCAAGCTGCCCGAGATCATCCCCCTCTGCCGGAAGTATGGCGCGCGGCTCATGTCGGACGACGCCCACGCGATCGGCGTCCTCGGCGGCGGACGGGGCACGGGCTGGCACTTCGGTCTGGAGAAGGATGTCGACCTGGTCATGGGCACGTTCAGCAAGTCCCTCGCCTCGGTCGGCGGTTTCATCGCCGGGCCTAAGGAGGCCGTCCACTTCATCCAGATGTTCGCCCGGCCGTTCATGTTCAGCGCCAGCCTGCCGCCGTCCAATGTGGCCACGGTTCTGGCCTGCTTGGACGTTCTCGAGGCGGAACCGGAACGCGTCGAGCGGGTCAATGCGATCGCCGCGCGCGTCCGGGCCGAGCTCCGGGCCATGGGCTACAACATCGGCGACAGCGAAACGCCGATCATCCCCATCGTCATCGGCGACATGATGAAGGCCATCGAGGCCTGGAAGGTCTTCTTCGCGGAGGGCATCTACACGAACGTCGCTCTGCCGCCCTCCGTCACGCCGGAATTCTCGTGCCTGCGGACGAGCTACATGGCGACGCACACCGACGCGCAAGTCGACCGGGTGCTCGAGGTCTTCAAGAAGGTCAAGGACCAGGTCCACATCGGCGCCTGAGTTGGGCGGCGGCGAACCCCCCCCGGGTGCCGCCTCCTTTGGCATCTCCCGTCCCTTGTGCTATCTTCTTTTCCACCAGGACGCCTTAACGTTTCCGCCCGGACCCCGGTATAACCATGCGGATGAATGAGACGGAGAAGGAGCTCATCGCAATGGTTCTCGCCGGCCGCACCGAGGCGTTCGAGCCGCTGGTCGCCCCCTACCGGGGACCGCTGCTCGCCCTGATTTCGCGGCTGACCCGCAACCGGGAAGAGGCCTTGGAAGTCACCCAGGAAGCGCTGCTCCGGGCCTTCCGCTCGCTCGGGAGGTTCGATCCGTCGCGCTCCTTCCGGAACTGGCTCTTCCAGATCGCGGCCAACGAAGCCCGGGACCGCTATCGAAAAAAGACGCGGGAGCAGGCGACCTTCAGGGACGTGGCCGCTGCGGCGCCGTCGGCCTCGAACCCGGAAGCCGGACACGACCGGAGAGAGATCCGGGCCGACATCGCGCGCGCGTTGGTCTCGCTCAGCCCGCGGGAGCGGGAGGTTTTCGTGCTCCGGGACCTCGAAGAGCTCGATATCCGGGAGACGTCCCGAGTGCTGGGCTGCTCCATGCTCTCCGTCCGGGTCAACCTGTCGTCCGCGCGGCGCAAGCTGCGCGAGGCGATCCGGCGGGACTTTCCCCATCTCGAGGAGGGACGATGACGTGCCGTAGGGTCCTCAAGCTCATGCCTCTCTTCGTTGGCGACGATCTGCGGCCGGGACTGACCGCTGCGGTCCGCGGCCATATCGACGCCTGCCCGGGATGCCGGGCGGAGTTCGAGGCGTTCCGGGCGGCCATGGCCGGGATCAAGGCGGCGGCGAAGGCGGAAGGCGCCGCGGAATGGAGAGAAGGCGAGTGGGACGCACTTATGGCCTGCGTGGCGCGCGAGGGAAAGAGCGGAGCCGGGGCGGCAGCGTCCGGACGCGGGGGGCGTGTCTTCCAGCCGAGCTGGGCTGCGGCGTCGGTCCTCGGCGCGTTCCTTGGACTGGTCGTTTTGGGCATTCTCTTCAGAGGCCCGTCGTCCCGGCTGCAGACGATGCGGGCGGGGGGCGAAAAGCCGGTCGCGGCCGAGGCCGGCAAACAGGATCAATTGATTATGACCTTGGTCTCGCCGGAGAGCGGGCTACAGGTCGTCTGGATCTTTGATAAGAATTTCAATTGGAAAGGAGATCAAGAATGAAAAAGAGAATGATCGCGCTCTTGGCGCTGGCCTTCACCTTGGCCGTTGTCGTGCCCGCGTTGGCGGAAGATCCGGCCGCGCCGGCCGCGCAGGAACAGAAGCCCTCGGCGCAAAACCTTCGCCAGGAGATCGTCAAGCTCAAGTACGTCCGGGCCCAGGATATCCAACAGGTTATATATCCCTTTCTCGGCCCTGGCGGGCTTATCCGGTTCAACGACAATATGCCCATGGTCCTTACGGTGAGCGCTCCTTCGGAAAACGTCGATAAGGTCCTGGCCGTCATCCGCGAGCTCGACGTCAAGCCGGCCGATATTCTCTACACGGTCCAGCTTGTCCTGGGCTCGGAGAGCGACGCGACGACCGACGCCGAGCTCCAGGGAGATCCCGTCATCAAGGAGCTCCGCAGGCTGCTTCGCTATAAGGGCTACACGCTGCTCGATTCGTCCCTGCTCCGTGTGGTTAACCGCGAGCGGGCATCTATCGTCCTGGGCCCCAAGGCCGAATTCGAGTTCTCCCTTATGCCCGAAGTGGCCGGGGACGCGAAGGCGTCGGTCATCAAGACCGAACTCCGTCTGCGTCAGACTGTTCACGGGGTCAAGCCGACGGCTATCGTTGAGGGCAAAGCAACGGACCTTGTGACCACCACCCAGATCACGACGCCGATCGAGAGCACGCTCAACATCAAGTCCGGCGAGAGGACGGTCGTGGGCGTATCCAAGCTCGACGGCGGGGACAAGGGGCTCATCCTCATCATTTCGGCTAAGATTATCGATTAGCACGCGAGAGATAGAAAGCCCGTCCCCGGGATAGTGACCGTGTCGCTGTCCCGGGGCGGCCTTTTTCATTTTTGGCCTCAAAAACGCCCGATTAAGCCCCTTTTTCGGCCTTTTTTGATAGATAACTTATTGATAAATATTATAATTGCTGTGGTCCGACCCCGTCAAAGACCCTACTGTACTCTGGACGCGACGTTGCGGAAGCCGGGGTTCCAGTCGCGGATCTCGCGGAAGAGCGAAAGGGCTTGTTCGTTGTCGCCGGCGGCTTCCATGATTTCGGCCAGCTCGAAGACAAGGGCGTAGTACTGCTCGGACCCCGCCTTGGCTTCGGCCATGGCCGTCTTCAGCCATTTCGCGGCCTCGTCGAAATTCCTCTTCTGCCGGAAGCCCTGGCTGATGAGCGTGAAGCTGTCGATGGCCAGCGCCTTGTCCTTGGCCGCTTCGGTCAGCTCCTCGACACTTTCCGGGATCAAGCCCTGGCTCATGAACGCCAAGCCGAGCTGGTAATGGGTTTCGCCGTCCGGTATGGCAGCCTTTGTCTTCAGGTCTTTGCGGAAATCGGCGACGATCGCCGAGAGATCCCTCTCGAGCGGCGACGCGTCCCCCTTGATCTGGCGGGCCCGCGCCGCGGCCAGCCAGCGGAGCTCCGCCGCCGCCGCGTCCCCGAGGTCGTAATACGTCCTCTCGCCGGGCTCGACCGTGACGAACGGAACGATATCCGTTTCGGCGAAGAGATCGGCGGTGCTGACCTTATCCCCTTCGAGGACCTCCGCCTTGAAAGGGCCGGCCGGTTTCGGCTTGGCCACGACCTTCTTGTCTTCGGGCCCCTGTTCCGCCGCCCTCTTCCCTTCAGCCCTCTCGTCCTCGCCCTTCTTTCCTTCGGCCTTCTTTTCGTCGGCTCGCTTCTCCTCGGCCTTCTTGCCGGATGTCCGCTCCTTGTACTGGGCCTCGAGGAGGGTCGTCTTCTCGACCCTCCGGCGGATCTCGTCCTCGTCGAGATGGGTCCGGACCTCATCGAGGACGGCGATCTTGCGGATGATCTGAGGATCCTCGGGATAACGGAAGCGGAGGTTCTCGAGGAGCCGGCGGGCGATCCTGACGAGCCCCTGCTGGAGATAGACGTCGGCCTGGCCCATGACCTCGCGGATGGCTTCGCGGTCCTTCTCCAAAAGGTCGGGCGATTCTTCCCGCACGTCTTCGACGGGCAGCTTCAGCTCCAGCCGGAGCGACCGGACGTCGCGGACAAGGTCGGCGTCGTCGGGGCGGAGCCCGAGGAGCTCGGAGTAGATCCCGACCATCCGGTCCTTCTCGCCGAGCCGGCGCAGCTCGTCGAGGATGGCCCGGTCGACGACCTCGAGCTTCTTGACCT
>JADGNU010000237.1 GCA_017883305.1 Candidatus Aminicenantota bacterium
CCGGTGCACGCGACCTTGCCCGTGGCCTGCGGCCCGGTCTTGAGATAGGCCACGGCGGCGACGAAGTTCTTGATGTTCGCCGGACCGTCGAGCTTCTGGAAAAGCGGTCTGGCCTCGTCGGGATTCGGCGGCGTCCCTCCGAGCGGGGACAGAGCGTCCGGCGCGATCGCGTGGAAACCCTGGAGCGCCACGCGCCGGGTCATGTCCTCGACCCAGGGATTGAGACCCCGGTTCTCGTGGATGACGAGGACGCCGGCCAGCTTCTTCGCGCCTTTCGGCCGGGCCGAGTAAGCGCGGATCTTTCCCGTTTCGCCGGGATACTCGATATATCCCGTTTCGAGCCGCGCGTCGTCTTTCGCGACGAGCTGCCCGCCCGTCCCCATGCCTTCGAAAGCTGGCAGCAAGGTGACGACAGCCGCCGTCCCTCCCGTGAGGGCGGCCAGCTTGCCCAGGAATTCACGCCGGTCCATCGCTTCGAGATTCATGGTTCGTTCTCCCTTTCGTTTTGTGTTTCCCCCGGAACGGTTCCATCGTAGTCGGCGCCGCGCGACCTGTCAATTGGGGAAATCGGGGACACGATCCCTTTTCCGGAGAAAAGGGTCATGTCCCCGATTTCCCTCGCGACCCCGGTTTGGGCTATAGTGGAAATATGATCGATCCCGTAAGGGGGAAGGGCGGTTTCCCCGTCGACGCCGAGGCCATCTGGCGGGCGGCCCTGGCCGCTGTCGATCCCTGGACGCTCGTCCGCGCGAGCGTCGAGCGCCAGGGAGACGTCGTCCGCGTCATGGGCCGCGAGTTCGACCTCGCCGCCACCGAGAATGTTTTCATCATCTCCTTCGGCAAGGCCGCTTCGGCCATGGGCGAGGCGCTGGCCACGGTCCTCGACGAGCGGCTGACTTCGGGGCTGGCCATCGTGCCTTGGCCCGTCGGGAAAGAGCCGACGCGGCTCGAACACATCGAGGCCGCCCATCCGATCCCCGATGCCCGGAGCGTCGAAGCCTCCCGGCGGGCCCTCGAGATCGCGGCCGCGGCCGGAGAGAAGGACCTTCTCTTCGTCTGCATTTCCGGCGGCGGCTCGGCCCTGCTGACCCTGCCGGCCGACGGCATCACGCTCGAAAAGAAACGGCGGCTGACGGAGGACCTTCTCCGCGCCGGGGCGACCATCCAGGAGCTCAACGTCATTCGCAAGCACCTTTCGGGGATCAAGGGCGGTCAGCTGGCCCGGGCGGCCTTCCCCGCGGCCGTGGTCACCCTGGTCATCTCCGATGTCGTCGGCGACGACCTCGGGACGATCGCTTCGGGTCCGACCTATTGGGACGCTTCGACCTTCGCCGACGCCCGGGCCATCCTGGAGTGCTACGAGCTCTGGGATTCGGCCTCGGCCATGGTCCGGGCCCGCATCGAGGACGGCGAGCGCGGCCGGGTCCCGGAAACGCTCAAGGAAGGCGACCCCGCCTTCGCGCGCACTTCGGCGTTCATCATCGGCGACAACATGACGGCCCTCCGCGCCGCGAAGCACGAGGCGGAGAAGCGCGGCTTCGAACCTATCTTCTTGTCCTCGTCGGACAGCGGCGAGGCCCGGAGAACGGCCGCGGGCTACGCCGCGTTCCTGTCCGAGCTGGCCTGCTCCGCTTCGACGCTGCCGCGGCCGCTTTGTCTGCTTGCCGGAGGCGAGCTCACGGTCGCGGTCAAGGGGCGGGGGAGGGGCGGCCGCAACATGGAGTTCGTCCTGGCGTCGATCGTCGACATGGAGAAGGCCGACGTTTCGGGCCTCGATTGGCTCATCCTGAGCCTGGGGACGGACGGCATCGACGGTCCGACCGACGCGGCCGGGGCCTGGGCCGATCCCCGAACGATCAAATCCGCGCACGCCCTCGGCCTCGCGGCGGCCGAGTACCTCGACGACAACGATTCCTACGGGTTCTTCAAGCAGACGGGGAACCTGATCATGACCGGACCGACCGGCACCAACGTCATGGACCTCCGCGTCTTCCTGCTCCGCGCCGCGTAACAGGCGAGGCTGCTTGTACACTCCGGCCAGGTCCCGCTTGGCGATCGTGTCGAGGACGACCCCTCGCGTCGCGTTTGGAGAAAATTATTTCCTTGCTTTTTACGGGGACGCTTCTATAAGATGATATCGGCTCTCTTTCGCCGGCTGGAGAGGGCTCCCTCAAAATTTCCAATCATCACCCCCCTTTTGCTGACCTCAGCCGGCACTTCTTCCCGCCTTCTCTCGCCCCGGCGATTGTGCTATCATACCGACCATCACGGCATGCGGAGATCACGATGGGCAAGGTCGATTGGAAAAAGGATCTCGCCAACCACTTCGAGAATATCCGGGTCATCGAGCGCTGCCAGATCGAAATTGTCGGGCAGTTCGACCAATTCTGCGAGTTCATCGCCGAGCCCGCCTTCGAGGCCCTGACCGAAGAGTTGTCTCAGTACCGGATCCGGTCCGAGCAGGTGAAGACGAAAGGGAAGAGCATCCGTTTCGTCATCTGCTTCCCGGGCCTGAAGGACGAGCAGTTCCATTACCGCGTCTCCCTGCCCAAGAATGCCATCGAGCTCCGGCTGAAGCTCCAGATCAAGGCCCGGCGGACGCCCAAGACCGAGTATCAGACGACGGACGAGGACTTCATGCCCGGGCTCTTCCCCTTCAAGGTGCTGCGGATGGACAAGGACGAGGTCGTCGCCGACATCGTCAAGCACTTCACCGGCTTCTGCTACACGGCGCTGACGTCGCCGGACTGATCACCCCTTCTCTGTCCCGCTCCCCGCATGCGCCGGCCGATCTCCGTGCACCGGCGATTCGTGGAGGGCCAGGGCCAGGCCCACGGCGAGGACGACCAGGCCTGCGAGAACGAGAAGGGGCGTCGTCATCGAGCCCGTCGCCTTGTCCTTCATGGCATCCATGGCGACGATGAAGATGATGCCCGAAACCTGGCCCATCAGGATGAGCAGACTATTCGACGTGCCTTCGGGAGCCGGGTGGGTGATCTCGGCCCCGTACTGAAAAGCGATGGGGCCGGCGCTCAGCAGGAAGAACCCGAAGACGAAACCCGACAGGAACAACGGCCAGGCCGCGGTGGCGAACGTCATTCCGATCAGGCCGGGGAGGAGTCCGACGAGGGCCAGGACGACGAACGGTTTCCTGCGCCGGGCCTTGTCGGAGAAGAGAGGGATGACGATCGCGCCGGCGATGCCCCCGGCGAGCATCAGGGCGCCGAGGGTGCCGGCCTGGGAGATCGAAAAGCCGCGCGGCCGGACGATGTCCTCGACCCAGGTCGAGACGCTGTTGAAGAGACCCAAGCCGAGGAAGAAGATGGCCAGCAGCAGGAGGAAATCGCGCCGGCGGAGCATCGACTTGAGCCCATCGAACATCAGGACCCGTTCGTCGCTGCCCGCCGGAGTCGGCGGATGCTCGCGGGCGACGGCCAGGAACAGGACCGTTGTGACGGCCATGGCCAGGCCATACATGAGGAGCATGCCCTTCATCCCCGATCGCACAAAGAGATAGGGCGAGAGAAGCATGGCCGCCAGAGGGCCGACGTAGAGCGCCAGCGTCCCCAGCCCTGAGGCGGTCGCCCGCTCCCGGACAGGGAACCAGCGGACCGCGACCTTGGTGATGGCGCCGATCACGAGGGGCTGGCCCGCGGCGATGCCGATCTGCGAGAGAAGAACGATCGTATAGTTCGTGGCGAAGAGGCCGCGCAGGAGGGCAAAGACGGCCGAGAGTACGGCGCCGAGACCGGCCGCAGCCTTGAAACCCCAGGTGTCGATGGCCCACGCGGCGGGGATGGCCAGGATGATGTAGACGATCATGAAGACCATGGACAGAAGCCCGATCATGAAGTCGGACTTGCCGTAGAAGGCCGCGGCGGGGCCGGTGATGGGCGCGAACGTGAGCCAGAGCACCTGGGTCAGCGAGCCCATGATCCCGAACACGGCGAGCACCAGCCAGCGGGCGGGGTAGACCTTGATCGCTTCATTGTCCATGGGAAGGACCTCCTTCTTCTTGAGGTGTCATGCGGCGATCCTGCGGACCGACGCCATGTGCGCATCGAAAAGCCGGCGGGCCATCTCGACGATGGCCGGCATCGCATGCCCGGTGGGGAGCGCCGCCGGATCGACCGGCGCGGCGAACGACAGGTGGAGACGGGGCCGGACCCGTTTCGGGAAGGCCAGTTGCCAGCTGACTTGCAGGAACTCGGCCAGCTTCTGGCGGCGGGCCGCGCTCCTCCGGAATCTCACGAGCGGGCTTCGGATGAAGTGCGGCAATAGGACGCCGCTGGCGATGGCCAGCTGAAGCCGCGTCGAAGGGATACGGCGCAGCATGATCTCAAGGGACCGCGACCAATCGCCCAGGGCTTCCCGGGCGCCGGGCATGGTCTCGGGATCGGGCTCGACGTCCGTGTGGGGATAGATAAGCAGCGCCCCGCCGCCGGCGAGATGCCGGAGCGAGTCTCTGAGGGCTTGCGAACGGCCGCGGGCCGTGTTCGGCGCAAAAATGAATCGTTCGCGCGCG
>JADGNU010000238.1 GCA_017883305.1 Candidatus Aminicenantota bacterium
ATCGGGACGGGCTACATCGGTCTCGTCCACCTCGAGATGCTCAGACGCCTCGGCGGCGTCGAGGTCGTGGCCGTGGCCGACACGAACGGTGACCTGGCGCGCGCGGCGGCCGGGAAGTTCGGCATCGGACGCGTCTATGAGAATGCCGGGGCCCTGATCGCCGACCCCGAGGTCGAGGTCGTTCACGACTGCGCCCCGAACAACGTCCACTTCGACATCAACGCCCAAGCTATCCGGGCCGGGAAGGAACTGCTGTCCGAAAAGCCCTTGGCCCTCGACTCGCACGAGTCGGCGGAGCTTCTGGAGTTGGCGCAGAAGCACGGCACCCTGACAGCGATCGATTTCTGCTATCGCTATTACCCGGTCGTCCAGGAAGCTGCGGCCAGGGCCAAGCGGGGCGACCTCGGTGAGGTCCGGGCGTTCATGGGCCATTTCCTCCAGGATTGGCTCTTTTTCGAGACCGATTACACGTGGCGCCTGGATCCTGAGGTCGCCGGGCAGGCCAACGTCGTGGCCGACCTGGGCAGCCACTGGTTCGACCTGGTCCAGTTCATCACCGGGCAGAAGATCGTCGAGGTCATGGCCGAGCTCCACACCTGCCTGCCCAAGCGGCGTAAGCCCAAGGCGGGGCCGTTGTCCTTCGGCGGCGGCCAGACCGGGGATTCCGAGGAGGTGGCGATCACGCTCGACGACTATGCGTCGATCTTCTTAAAGCTCGAGAACGGGGCCAGGGGGAATTTCACGACTTGCCAGGCCGCGGCCGGGCGCAAGGTCGATCTCGAGATCCAGGTCTTCGGCTCGAAGGAATCCTACGCCTGGAGCCACGTCCACCCCAACGCCCTCTGGATCGGGCACCGGGAGCGGGCCAACGAGGTCTTCTATGAATCCTCGCAGCTTCAGACGGTCGAGACGCGGAAGTACGCCATCTTGCCCACGGGCCATCCCCTGGGCTACCACGACGCCGTATTCAACCTTTTCCGGGATTACTATGAAGCGCTGGCGGCCAAACGGGCCGGGAAGCCCTGCCATGCGACCTTCCCCGATTTCCGGACCGGTCACGAGATGATGTGCATCATCGACGCGGCGGTCCGCTCCGACAAGTCCGGAGCATGGGTCAAGGTCGGGAAATAAGCTACTCGGATTTTGCCGGCTTGCCCTCGGCCGGTTTATTCTCGGCCGGTTGACTTTCCGCGGGCTTGCCTTCCGCCGGGGGTTCCGCTTTTTTCTGAGGTTTGGCGCCCTCCGGGGCTTTCGGCTTCTTCGGCTTGGCTTCCTTGGCGCCGGACTTGGGCTTTTCGGCCTTGGCCTTTTCCGGTTCCTTTTTGGGAGCCGCCGCCTTTTCCGCCTTGATCCGGGCCATTTCTGCAGTTCTCTTCTCGTCCTCGACGATCTTTCTCAGCCTCTTGGCCGTGGCCTTGATATCGGCCTTCAGCTTTCTCGCGAGCGGGTCCTTATCGGCGGGACGGTCCTTGATCCCCTTCTCAGCCAGGCGCGCCAACCGATCTTTCAGGTTCTTCTCGAACGACGCTTTTTGCATCGTGACGATCTCTTTCCGCCTCAAACCCATGTTGTCCTCCATTCCGGTCCGGCAGGGTCTTCGTCCTTTGCCGGCACATGATTGCCGCGTTATCTTATCAGGGTTTTAGCCAAAAAGCCACCGTCTTAAGAGAGGTCCGCCGCCTTAGGGACTCCCCTCCTGTGCTCCGGCCACTCGTGGCCAGAAGCGGGCGTCTATTTCTCCGCCGTGAGCCAGGCGATGACGTACATCAGCTTGGAGACCTTCTCCATCAGCTCTCCGCTGACCTTGTCGACGCTGTCGCTCGTCTGGTGAAGGTTCTCGGTGACGGCCGTGAACGGCCAGACCCAGGGGATCTTGGCTTCGTGAAACGACGTGTGGTCGGAGTCGCCGAAGCCCACGTCGGTCCGCTTGGTCTCACGGACGTAGACGTCGAGCCCGACATACTGGTTCGCCGCCCGGATCGTCTCTCCGAAGGCCGCCCCGTCCGGGAAAGAGACCGGCACGAAATTCGCGACCTTGACCCTCTTGATGAAATCCGGATCATAGGGGAAATTCATCATGCGCCCGGCGAAGGCGATCGATTTTTCGTCATAGGGCCGGCTCATCATGTCGAAGTTCAAATAGGCCACGATCTTGGCCTTCAGGAGCGGGGGCGGGTTGGCCACAAAATATTTGGAACCCAACAGGCCCTCCTCTTCTCCGCACCACAGGCAAAAGACCAGCGTCCGCCTGGGCTTCTGGGGATTGGCGGCGAAGGCCCGGGCCAGGTTCAGCACGCCCACGGAGCCCGAGCCGTTGTCGTCGGCCCCGTTGTAGATGTAGTCCTCCCACCGGCCCTCGTGGTCGAGATGGGCCCCGATGACCACGGCCTCGCCCTTGAGCGCGGGGTCGGAACCCTCGAGGACGCCGACGACGTTGATGCCGCGGATCGTTTTCGTCTTGAGAGTCGAGGTCATCGTGACCAAGGCGTCTGGGATCTCGAGAGACGCGGGTTTCTTCGAAGCCTCAATCCTCTTTTTAGCCTCCTCCAGCTTCGTCCCGGCGGCCTCGAGGATCCGGTCGGCCGTGTCCGGGGTGATGGTTACGACCGCCGCGCGCGACCACGGCGTCTTTTCGATCTCGCCGGGGAGACCGACGCGGTGGTAAGGCTTGTTGATGATCGGACTCTCGTCGTTGACGCTCTTCGGAGGCATCAACGAACGCCAACGGTCGATTTCGCGTCCGCCGCCGCGGATGACAAGAACGGCGGCCGCGCCGCGCTTGTGAAGCTCCTCGATCCTGTCGACCCGCTTTTCGGCCGGCCCGGACCCCGACGCAGCCATCTGCGACATGCCCGGCATCGGATACCTGGCCTTGACGTCTTTCGATAGAAAATCAGGAACGCCCGCGATAAGCATGACGATCTTGCCCTTGACGTCGATGCCTTTGAATTCATCGAACCCGGTCCCCTTCTCGCTAATCCCATAGCCGACGAAAGCGACCGGTCCGCTCAGGGTGTCGCCCAAGGCGGCCAAGCCCTGGTAATCGACGATGGGCCGGAACGTGTGCGTCCGGACGGACCCGCCCTGCCGGACTTCAAGGCTGAGAGCGCTCGTGGTTTCGGTCGTCTCGACGAGGGGGAACTCTTGAAAATAGGTGTTCTCGAGCGGCTTTTGCGGCGCCTGGGACCCGCCCAGCATCTGGGCCATGCCGAAGGACCGCATGGGCATGTCGCCGACAGGCTTGAGCTTGGCCAGCCCGAGCACGGACGCGGCGTATTCGGCGGCCGTCTGGAAGCCCCGAGTGCCAGTTTCCCGGCCTTCCATGAGATCGGAGGCGATGAACGTAAGCATCGTCAGCGAATCTTTAGCCGAGATCGTATCGAACCCGGTCTTAAAGGCTTCGGGCACGGGGGCGGTTTTCTCGACAAGGTCGAGATTCTTGGCCCTATCGTCTGGCTTGGCGGGAGCCGGGGCCTGGGCGGAAACGCTGAGGCTCAAGAAGATCGTGGTCAAAATGACGAGCGAGGATTTTTTCATCTGGACGACCTCCTGACGACAGAAAGGCGGATAGCTTCTAGGTACATATCGACACATTATACATGGAAACGAAAGCTAGCCCGGTTGGTTCCCTGGCCTCCATGATGCTTGACACCTCCGTCGCTTGGCGGATGGCTCGCACTTCCACATCGGGGTGGAATTCCCGAACAAATTTCCCGATACGGCTCTTTTGCTGATCAGACATCTCTATGGCAGAAAAGAAGAAATTCCTTCCTCTGTTCTCTGAACCCCTGGCTTCATCTCCAAAATTGACACAACCTTGACAACTTTTCTTTTTACGCGGTGTATATTTGTGTGCGAAAGGGAGGGGCCCATGTGGAGAAAAAACGTAGCTCAAGTTCTCATCCTGACGCTCGCGAGCGCCCTGCTGACACCGAATTGCGCCTCCATAATCCGGCACAGGACACAGGGAATTCCTGTAACGTCTTCTCCGGCCGGGGCCACGGTTATCGTCAACGGCGTTCAGCAAGGAATGACCCCGCTCCTGATCAATCTGCCCAGGAAGCTGAAGGGCCAGGTCATTCGGATAGAATCCCCGGGTTATAATCCCGTCGAGATCCGACTGAGGAGAACGTTGTCGGGAGGCATATTTCTCGGCAACCTTATGTTCGGGTTGATAGCTGGAGTTATACCAGCTACATTCATATGGTTCCGTAGTAGCGTCGAGACAGGGAAGGACCAAGGGACACTGGCCTGGGTGGCTTGGGGGGCGTTGGCTGTGGCTGTTGGCGGCGGATTGACGGGTATCGATATGAGCAATGGCAATGGATACAGCCTCAGCCCGGCAGACCTGACCGTGACGCTGAAGAAGGCCGACGGGACGCCCCGAGTTGATATGATGCTCGTCGACGCTGAGGACTTCCGGAACATCAAGTGGATCCGAGTCCGTAGAGACTAGCGCCAAGATGATAATAGACCTCCCTGTGCCTGCTGCATGACGTCGGCATGACA